>JBAIYS010000010.1 GCA_036763105.1 Peptococcaceae bacterium 1198_IL3148
AATGTGTTGAGCTGACCAGTACTAATCGGTCGAGGGCTTGACCTTAAAGCTTTTCTTAAATCGCTGTTCAGTTTTGAAGGAACAATTATGATGTAACAACAAACAATGTAGGGGCCGATTTATCGCGTCCACAAAGGAAACGTTGGTTGTTAGATTACACTGTTTTGCAATGTGCAGATGAATGTAAATTGAAAATAAGTTTTTCTGGTGGCTTTGCCGCAGAGGGTACACCCGTTCCCATACCGAACACGGAAGTTAAGCTCTGCAGGGCTGATGGTACTTGGGTTTATCCCTGGGAGAGTAGGTCGTCGCCAGAATTAATTTTTAAAAGCTAGTAAATACTAAGTTTACTAGCTTTTTTAGTGCGTTGTTATAAATGGCAGAAATACCTCAATATTTTAATAATTTAGAAGGAATTTTAAGTTATAATGAAGAACAAATAATACATAAACTAGCAATAATTTTAAATTTTTCTCCGAGCCTATTGACCTTACAGTTGTGGTTTATAGGCCGTTAGGGTATGTAGGGAAACCTATGTGCCTCCCGGTGTGGAAAGGAGAGTGATGGTGATTAATTAAGCCAAACTTGCTTTCACATAGCGGAGTTTGGTTTTTTGTTTTTAAACTACATATATTAACAACCGAGAGGGTAAAAAAATTATTGGAGGGTTTGTCATGAAAAAGATTTTTGCTTTATTTATTGCTATTATGATGGCAGTAATGCTAGTGGGTTGTGGTGGCCAAGCTGCCGAAAACAATGAAGAAAACGCACAACAGCAAAGTGAGCAACAAGAACCTGCAAAGAAAGACGTTATTTTAGCTACCACCACCAGTACCCAGGACAGCGGTTTGTTGGATGTTTTAGAGCCAATGTTTGAAGAACAAACCGGTTATAACTTGAAAATTGTGGCTGTAGGTACCGGTAAAGCACTATCAATGGGTCAAGAAGGGGAAGCAGACGTACTGTTAACTCACGCTCCTGAATCCGAGCAACCACTGGTAGATGCTGAAGAAGTTCTCAACTATCAATTGGTAATGCATAACGATTTTGTAGTGGTTGGTTCACCAGATGATCCAGCGGGCATTAAAGGTATCGCTAAGGCCACCGAGGCATTTGCCAAGATATCTGAAGCCCAAAGTGTATTTGTGTCTCGCGGTGATGATTCCGGTACTGATAAAAAGGAAAAGGGTATTTGGAAGGAAGCAGGAATTGAACCAGCAGGTGAATGGTATCAAGAAACCGGCAGTGGTATGGGTGACACATTAGTGGTTGCTAACCAAAAACAAGCCTATACTTTAACTGACCGTGCCACCTACTTGGCTCACCAGGATGACATGGATTTAGAAATTCTGGTGGAGGGCGCCGGTGAATTACTCAACATCTATCACGTGATGGAAGTTAACCCAGAAAAGTCAGATAAAATTAATAATGAGGGTGCTAAAGCCTTTGTAGAATTCATGGTTAGTGAAGAAACTCAAAATGTAATTAAAGAATTTGGTGTGGAGGAATATGGTCAGCCATTATTCTTCCCAGACGCTGGCAAAACAATGGAAGATATTGCAGCTTAGCAGACACAAACGGTTGGTTAAAATACCAACCGTTTATTTTTTTAACTACATTAAAGAGCGATAAAAGTTTATAATGACAGTAAGACTTTCCAGTTGGAGGTGTTTTTGTGATTTCAAAACAAGATGTCAGCCAGTTGGTGTTAGATGGTAATCACCAGCAGCTGATTATTTTGGCTAAATTAGATACTAAGCGCATTTTACGTTATTTGATGCGTTTAACCTATGCCACAGATGAACTATTGCGTTATCGGGCGATAGAGGCCTTAGGATTAGTGGCGGGGGTAATTGCGCAAAATGACCCGGATACCATTCTAGATTTAATCCGTAGGCTTATTTGGTCAATGAATGATGAATCCGGTGCTCAAAGTTGGAGTGCCCCTGAAACCATCGCTGAAATCATATATAATCAGCCGGATATGTATCATCAATTTGCTTCGGTGATGATAAGGGCATCAATTGATGAGGAGATTTTTCAACAGGGAATGCTTTGGGCTGTAGGTAGATTATCTGCCAAGGTGGACTATATTAGAAAGATATTGCCGGAAATGACTTCTTTTTTAGATCACCATAAAGCTAATTTAAGAGGTTATGCTGCTTGGGCGTTGGGGCAGGCAGGTGCCAGTGAAGCATTGGATAAATTGAGAAGGTTGGAAAGTGATAATCATACTGTCAGAATTTATATTGAAGGTCAGATGTATCAAAAAACGGTGGGCCAACTGGCCAGTGAAAGCATAGCAAAGATTAGCTAACCTGCCTTTATTTACATCGCAAACTCTTCTTCATTTTGGTTTATAATTAGATAGTTAATAAGTATAAGTAGGATTTAAGGAGGCATTATGAGGAAGAGTTTTACCAAAAGGAATATGATAAAAACATTAATCCTTACCACAGTGATTATGTTTTTTGCTATTCTGGCCGTAAGTTTGGACAAGCCTAATGAAAAACTAAATAACAATGATGTTTCAATTAGCCAGTTGAATAATGAAAGACAAGAATTACTTAATGAAAAAAGGCATGATCGGTCAGATCAGACGGTGATTTCTATTATTGAAGAAAAATCAAAAGAACAGTCTCAAAAAGAAAGTAAACAAAAAGAAGTAGCCTTAAATGAGGCATCAATTGCACAAGCTGAAAGAACTGTGACCACTAATGCTGCCAGTCGTGGGACAAGCAGAAAGAATGAAGAGATGTACTGGCTGGCTAGAATAATTGAAGCCGAGGCAGAAGGGGAATCATATATTGGAAAAGTAGCAGTTGGCAATGTAATTTTAAACCGCGTTAATTCCAGCCAATTCCCCAATACAATATACGGTGTAATTTTTGACAAGCAACAAGGCTACACACAATTTTCCCCTGTATTGGATGGTCGAATCTATAATACGCCAAGCAACGAAAGCATAAGCGCGGCCCAGGCTGCTTTAGGTGGCCAACGGCCAGTGGGAGATGCTTTGTATTTCCTTAATCCCAGTAAATCACAAAGTTTTTGGATTACCAAAAACAGACAATACATGGCCACCATTGGTGACCATCAATTCTACTATTAAATGCTAACTGGCCAACTTAAAAGGGGGTTGTTGCAAAACTTTGCAACAACCCCCTTTTTAACTTATTCGAAAATCACTGGTCATGTTATTTAGTTCTCCGGCCATTCTGTTTAGTTCATCTGCCAATGACGACAATTGTTGCATCGAAGATGTTTGCTCCTGAGATATCGATGTGACATTCTGTACAGCGGAAGATATTTCTTCAGCGGAACCAGCTACTGCTTGTACCTGATTAGCCAACACCTGTACCTTACCGATGATTTCACGGAAGTTACTACCTACTTCATCTATAACCTGCTTACTGTTAATTATTTCATGTGAACTATTTTTCATTATGTCAACTGCTTGTTCGCTTTCCTGCTTAATATTGTTAATCATCTGGTAGATTTGTTGCGCTGCTTTGGCCGAACTTTCAGCCAGCTTTCGCACTTCTTCTGCAACCACTGCAAAGCCCTTGCCCTGCTCGCCCGCCCTAGCAGCCTCAATGGTGGCATTTAAAGCGAGCAAATTGGTTTGTTCGGCGATTTCTGTAATCATATCAACTATCAGAGATATTTCTCTCGTGCGTTTATTTAGGTTACTTATGGCCTCAGCCACCTGACTGGACACTACATTGATACTGTCCATATGTTGTTGCACTTTATCTAAACCTTGGCTACCTTCAGAAGCTAATTTTGCAGTATCGTCTGCAGCGTTAGATACTGCCTTGGCATCTTGGGCCACATTTTCACTGGTGACAGCGATTTGATTCATTGTGGTGGCAATCACTTCGGTACCGGCACTTAACTGTTGTGAAGTATCTGCGACGATTTCGGAAGACTTCACAACACCTTTAGCGGTTGTGCTTATTCCTGCTACCATCTGTAACAGATTATCTTTCATTCGATTAAAATTATCCGTTAGAGTTCCAACTTCATCCTTGGTGGTTACCCTAATACTTTCTCCGGTTAAATCTCCTTGGGACAGTTTGCCCACTTGTTGCTCTAGCATTAAAATGGGCTTGGTAATTTTGTTGGCTTGCACTAATGTAATAAACAAACCGAAAAATATTGAGCAAATGGTGGCTATAGTCACCGTTTTACGCATCCCATCAACCTTTTGATTGTTATTTTGCAATTGCTTTGCCATAGCGTTGTCCTGCATATTCGCCAATTCCGTTGCAATGGTAATGATGCTGTTTATTGTTCCCTTCTTATTTAATGTAAAGTCTACCACTGCGTCTGGACCTGCTGCCATTACAGCTAACCCTTGATTAACATAGTCATTATATTGTTCTAGAGCTTGTTTTAGTTCGTTAACTTTTTGTTTGCCTTGATTATCACTAACCATTGATTGTAGCGATTTAAGGTTGCCTTCAGCATTTGCCAAAGCTTCTTGGTAACGGGTTTGATACTCCGGGTTACTGGTAAATAGATAGGAACGCATGTAGAGAGCACTATACTCAAAGTTTTTTACCAATTGGTTGGATACACTTTTAATTTTTTCTTGATTGTTTAACAGGTCGTTATATGATTGGTTAACATTTTGTATTTGTTGCATACAAAAGATACCTAGAGCCATCAAAAGAAATAAAATACTGGCACTGGATAACATTAACTTGGTTTTAAACTTCATCAACCTCACCTCAAATTAAAAGTATGTGTATGTTTTCACTAACCATATATATATCATAATAAGAAAATAATTGCCGCACTATTTTGTCACATTTAGCCGCAATTAAAAATATTTTTGTACCTTGACTTTATTGCACAATAATATGAAAGGGGCTGCTGCAAAACAAACTAATCAGTTTGTTTTTAGCAACAGCCCCTTTTTTCTACCGTTATTGAGTCTTAATTAGTCCTCCGCAATGGAAGGTTTAATGTCTATATCATTTTTTATCAGTTGTACACCCGGCATGGGTTTTCCGTCATCCCCTAGAATGATCAAATAAAAACCCTTTTCTTGGTAGTTTTTAATAAAATCTCGGTAGGAGTTTTTGTAAACACCACTGTACACCATAGTAGCCTGTTGACTAAAATATTTTCTACCATAGTTAAATTGGACAAAGGTGTCTGGCAAATGTTTTTGTGTCCTTTCAATATCCGCTTGATCTTTGACTTTATCTAATAATTCAGCTAATGTAGAGCGGCTTTCAACTTTAAGGGTAATCATCTTTTTAACCCTTTTGATTGACACTGCTAATTCAGTGTCCACACCGGTGACATCGGTTTGTTCGCCAAAAAAATGTGGGTGCTCTGAATTAAGTGGTGTTAAGGTTGGCTTGATCAACTCCATGATGGCTGCAGTTCGTAAAAGACTATCCAAATCTATATGGTCTAACATTAGAATGGCGTAGTCTTCACCGTTGATATTAGAAGTGCCGATGCCTATCTTAATAACATATTCTTTCATATGTTTCAACCTCCTCTGATTATAAACCTAATGATTGTGCACACCCTCTGATAGTATAACAAAAAACTACAAATAATTAAAAATAAACCGGAGGTTTACTCCGGTTATTTTTAATACAAACATTCTAATTATGTGATGATGATTTAAAGAAGGTACTAATTATTGCTATAATACCTGCTGGCAAAATCCATCCCAGCCCCTGTTCCTGCAATGGTAAATAGGTGAGCACCTTTTCCAAACCAAATACCGGAACATTAAAAGAGATAATTAAGTTTACTAGAGCGATTACCACCGTAGTTCCTACTGTACCAACATAAACAGCTCTACTACCGCCAAAAAGATTATGAAAGATGGACAGTAGAACTAACACAATAACCACTGGATAAACCGTTACCAAAAGTGGTACAGATACTTCTAAAATCTTTGCTAATCCCATATTGGCTAAAATAGCACTGACTAATGCTGTTAAAATACAAACAGTATTATAACTAACCTTATTATTGGTGAGTCTGCTAAAAAAGCTACCGCTAGTGGCTACTAATCCAATGGCTGTGGTTAAACAGGCCAATGTCATGCCAATAGCAATAATTACTTTCCCGGTGGAGCCAAGCAGTGCTTCGGTAACATATGATAGCATTTGACCGGGGTTATCTCCGGTAAAATTGGTCCCTGAGGTGGCGCCAATATATGCTAGCCCGATATAAACTGATCCTAGCCCAATGGCAGCAATAATGCCGGCGACAATAGTGACTTTAGTAATTTCATTATTGTCGGAAACTCCTTTAGCACGCACAGCATTGGCAATAACTAGCCCAAAAATAACAGCAGCTAGGGCGTCCATGGTATTGTAGCCTTCCAAGAAACCTTGGGTAAAGGGAGTGGTATAGCTTCCAGCACCTATGCTGCCTGTGGGAGCAATGACACCTTTAACGATAATAATAGCTAAAAACAAAATTAAAAATGGTGTTAACAATTTACCCACGTTATCTACAATTCTGGAAGGACGAAGCACAAAGGCCAAAGTAATGGCAAAAAATACAATGGTCACAATGGCTAAAGCCAGGGTAACATTTGTGGTGCTGGACAAAAATGGAGCAATTGCCACTTCAAAGGTGGTGGCTGCAGTCCGGGGAATGGCTAATAATGGGCCAATGGATAATACTACAATAGTAGTAATTATTTTGCCAAACAGAGGATGAACCCTCGCCCCCAAAAGTTCTAAGTCCCCACCGGCCTTGGCCACAGCAGCAACACCCAGCAACGGTAAACCTACACCGGTAACAATAAATCCCAATACCGCCCACCACAATTCATAACCGGCCTGTTGGCCCAGCTGAGGTGGGAATATTAGGTTACCAGCCCCTAGAAACATAGCCAAAAGGGCTAAACCAGTTATTATGATGTCCTTTCTTGAGAGCTTCATAATTGACGTCTCCTTTATATTAATTTGTCAATAAATATACAAAAACCTCGTCTCTGTGACGAGGCTATTTTACCTAATGATAATACTTTATAATGGTAACACTACTTAACATAAAGAGTCAACAATAATTATGTTTAAATAAATACACAAAATGTTTAAAAAATTAAAAAATGTCTAATGTATTACACACACTCAATCTGGTTACTGGGGGATAATATGTCGAAAATTAATATAAATATAAACAAGATGCAGAAATATGGCGCTGGCATAATAAAAAGAATGTTTGGCATTGCAGTGGGCAGCGTATTATTGGCGGTGTCATTAAATGCCTTAATTATACCCTATGGGCTGCTGTCAGGGGGTGTTGGTGGACTGGCCCTTATTGGGACGTATGCTTTCGAAATACCATATTATATTGGTGTTTTTGTTTTAAATATTCCTATTTTTATTTGGGGGCTAAAGGAGTTGGAGCGGGAGTTTATTATTTATAGTTTGGTTGGGACAGTGGTATTAATTATCACCCAACCGCTGTTAAAACCCTATGTCCCCTCACCAGAGCTTGATTTGTTCCTAGCTTCAATTTTCTCCGGTGTCACCTATGGTGCTGGTATTGGTATTGTAATAAAGTTTGGTTCCTCCACCGGTGGGTCTGATATTCTGTCCATAATTATGAAAAAGAGAAAAAATATCTCAGTAGGTGCCTTTAATTTTTATTTCAATATCATTGTATTGGCACTGTCACTATTTTTCTTTGAGTTGAAAATAATGCTGTACACTGTTATTAGCATGTGGGTGGCTGGCAAAATGATGGATGTTGTAATAGAAGGTTTTAATCGCCACAAAAATGTAACGATTATTTCAACCCAAAATCAGATTATTGCCGAGAGAATTATTAACGAACTAAAAAGGGGGGTTACGCTGCTAGAAGGTTATGGTGGATTCACTAAAAAACAAACGGATGTAATAAATTGTGTGGTTAACCACTATGAAATTGCTAAACTAAAACAAATCATTATTGAAACCGATCCCCATGCCTTTATGTTTATCACTGAAACCATAGAAGTGGCCGGTGAAGGATTCAACCAAAACTAACATTAGATTAATGATATGTTGTGGCTGGCAAGTAGGAAAAATCATAAAAATGTCGAAAGTAGTTCTAAAGTTTATTGAAAGTAGTTTAGTTTTCTGTGGGGGTAATACATATGGCTGGATACCAAACCAATGAACAACTTCTGGAACAACAATTGCAAAAACTACAATATAAAATAGCTGATCTAGAAACGATACTATATAATGAACGTAAAATACTAAAAAATGAAATTGAACGACGCAAAGAGAGAGAATTAGATTTAAAAAGAGACAGACAATTATTATACTCAATATTAGACGGATTACCAGCTTATGTTTATTTAATTGCGGCGGATTATTCTTTTTACTTTGTGAATCGTAAATTTTATGATATTTTTGGAGACCCTAGGGGTAAGAAGTGTTATCAAGTAATGGGCAATAAAGAGAGTGCCTGTGCAGTTTGTGAAACTATGGAGGTATTTAAAACAAACCAACCGTTAAACTGGGAATGGCAACACAGTGAAGAACAGGTTTATGAAATTAATGCTTACCCCTTTTCAGATGGCAGTGGTACCCCCTTGGTACTAACCTTGGCGGTGGACATTACTGAACGAAAAAGACAAGAAGAGAGATTGCGCTTATCGGAGGAACAACTAACTAAGATTATTAATGCTGCTCCAGTGTTAATATCCCGTCAACGTTTGTCCGATGACGTAATTGAAAGTGTAAATGAGTGTTTTGTTGAAACAACCGGTTATACCAGTGAAGAGGTGATGGGAAAAACGCCAACTGAATTGAACATGATTGATAGAGATCAAAGTGAATTAATTAAGCAACTGATTAACGAAAAGGGAAGTATCCGCAACTTAACAGTGCACATTCGCACTAAATCAGGAGAAATTAGAGAAGGTTTGCTATCATCGGAAGTACTTAATTTTAATGGTGAGCTACAACTTTTAAGCATTAATAATGATATAACTGAATTAAAGCGGATGGAGCAGGAAATGGCTAAGCTAGATCGATTGAACTTGGTGGCGGGAATGGCCGCCGGCATTGGCCATGAAATTAGAAATCCCATGACAACGGTGCGGGGTTTATTACAAATATTAAAAAACCGAGACACCAAGTGCAACCAAGAACAACAAAATTTTGACGTGATGATATCAGAATTGGATCGAGCCAATGAGATTATATCGGAGTATCTTTCTTTAGCCCGAAAGAAGCCCAGCGATTTAAAACTGCAGAATCTCAACAATATTATAAAAGCATTGTTTCCATTAATTGAAGCCAATGCTATTGTTACTGGCAAATGTGCAACGCTGAATTTGGGGGAAGTACCGGACTTATTACTGGATGGTAGTGAGATGCGTCAACTAATTATAAACTTAGCCAAAAATGGTTTAGAAGCCATGGAACCAGGCCAGAAACTCACCATTAGTACTTATAGAGAAGATGATGAGGTTACATTGGCTGTGCAAGATGAAGGGTCAGGAATTAAACCTGAATACCTGGAAAAGTTGGGAACCCCCTTTTTTACAACTAAAGATAACGGTACCGGCTTGGGTTTAGCGACCTGTTACAGCATTGCCGCCAGACACAATGCCACCCATAGTATAAAAACAGACTGTAATGGCACGATATTTTATATTCATTTTAAAATTTAGTAATAACACACAGGTAAAAACCGAGCATCATTAGCTCGGCTTTTATCAGTGTGTTATTGTTTTTTAAAGTTTTCTTCTAAAGCATCAAAATCATAGGTGGAACTGGGCTTGCCTTCTGCAATCCCTTGGTTTATGTCCCGTAGTCGCTCTATTGTGTCAGGGTCAGTGGTAATGTAAAGGGAATTAAGGTTAGGATTTTCGTTCCTTACTTTATCATCAACCATTTTCTTAACTTCGCTTTCATTAACATTCATATTACTATTTAAGTCCAGTCCAATATAAGCCGTACTTCCAGCAACCACCACCTGACTTTTCACTACTCCCGGTACATCATCCACAATGCTGGCAATTTTAATGGCCTGATCGTTCGAAGCAGGCTGGCTTTGATATTTATTGTTTTCTGGGTCTTCGTTTTGGTTGCGATTATCGATATCATCGGCCACCGGTTCTGGTGTTACCGGTTGTTGGGGCGCTGGCTTTTCTGCGGCAGTGCAACCACCAAATATTAAAGACACCAAAAAAATAAAACTTAACAGAATATAAGCTGATTTCTTAGCATACATCGGTACCTTCCTCCTTTTGCTTTAGCCTTATTTTGATGTATTATTGATAAAATAATACATTGTTAAATTGATAATTTTTGTAGGTTTGTTGTGCACTATATACACCGCTTAAACTGCTTGTGTTTTTGTTCTAGATAGGATATAATACAACAAGTGGCTCGAACAATGCTTGGATATACGGTAAAACTTTCTCTATTGCCAATGGCTGGGGGGTTATAAACTGTTATTTCCCTAGCACGGGCAATTATATAGGGGAGGTTTTTTTATTATGTATCAAGACAAAACTTTAACTTGCAAGGACTGTGGTGCTGAATTTGTATTTTCAGCTTCTGAACAAGAATTCTACGCTGAGAAGGGTTTTGCTAACGAGCCAGGTCGTTGTCCAGAATGCCGTGCTGCTCGTAAGGCCCAAAGAAATGGTAACGGTGGCTATGCCCGTAGAGAGCGTCAAATGTACGATGCGGTTTGTGCAGAGTGTGGCAAAGAAACTCAAGTTCCTTTCCAACCGCGGGGCGACAGACCAGTTTACTGCCGCGACTGCTACAGACCACGCAACAACTGGTAAGTTTTAAATTTTAGAAATTAGGGGGCTGTTGCCAAAACAAACCTTACGTTTGTTTTGTGCAACAGCCCCCTTTAAATCATCATATGGCCTTCTCACCTTGTTCGCCGGTTACTTCTTCATCCTCAGATACCCTCAAGTCTGTAAAGATTCGTGATGCACGTTGCTGTCGTACTTATAGCCGCCAAAGTCAATGAAGTTGGCCACTCTAGCCTTGGACGGTAACGTTACTCCCCTTAATACTTCATCCTTAAATGTGTTTAACCCGGTGCGGTCAACGATATAACCCACATGTTCTTTAGTTAGTGAACGATCGATATACTTATCGATGTACTGGTAAAGGTTGCCGCATACTTTTAATACTGTGTCCCGGTCTACCCATTCCAGAAAACTGCGGGCAATGCGGGGGTTTTTCTTGCCGGTTCTACCCATGATAACGATGCGATAATAGGTTTCGCCCCTGGTCCAGGCGGCGGTGGGGCATTTTAATGTGCATTCACCGCAACCAATACATCTTAATGGGTCCCGCTTAACTTTGTAATTTTCAAAGGTGAGGGCTCCGGTGGATACCTTTTTGCAGTTCTTTACACAGGCCTGGCAACCGATACAGCGGGAAGCGTCATAAATTGGTTCCACCTGTCCAATAATGCCAATGTCCTGCATGTGAGCCTTAATACAATCGTTGGGGCAGCCAGTGATGGCTATTTTTACATGTGGGTCGTGGGGATAAATAATTTTTTCCACATCAAAGGCCAGGGCAGTGGTGTCGAAGTTGGCATTAGGACAAACTCGATTGCCAATACAAGCTGAAACGTTACGGGTGCCGGCAGCGGGGTAACCTTTAGCGGGGTCGGCAATGGCTACACCCCGGTCAACTTCTAATTCTTTGATAATTGGCGCAATCATGGCATTTATTTGTGCCATCTTGTCAAAGGGAATGGCGGGGATTTCAAAGCCTTGTCTGGTGGTAATGTGCACAGTGCCATTGCCAAACTTAGTGGCGATTTCTTGGATTAATGGCAAAAATTTAACCGGCAGGTGCCCACCGGGAACCCTGACGCGCAGGCAGGTTAGATGACGATCTCTGGTAATTCGCCAAGCATTTTTAATTACCTTTTTTGTATTAATAGACATTTATTCACCTCCGGTTAATCTAAAAGTTTTTTAGACTTAGTGTAGTTAAACACTGGGCCCTCTAGACAGACATAGGTGTCATCTATTTTACAGTGGCCACATTTACCCAGGCCACAGCACATTTTACGTTCAAAGGACACCCAAATATTTTTTTCAGCAATGCCCCGTTTTAAAAATTCTAAAGCGGCAAATTTCATCATTACCGGCGGTCCCACAATCACCACCCGGGTATTTTCAATATACGCTAGGTCAATTTCCGGGATCAAGTTGGTAATTAACCCAACTCGACCTGACCAGCCGCTGTTTTCATCAGCATTATCCACCGTTACTTGGACATTAAACTGTTGTTTCCAATTGGCGATTGCATCGGTAAATAGCACATCATCAGGACTTTTAAAACCAGCCAATACATTAAAGTTCTTCAGCAGTTCTGGATTTCTATAAAAATGACTAATCATGCTTTTAACCGGCGCTAAGCCAGTGCCGCCGGCAGCAATAATTAAGTGTTTACCTTCAAAGGATGGTACGGGAAAATGATTGCCATAGGGGCCACGGATAAATAAATGATCAGTTTGATCCAACTGGTGAATAACTTTAGTCACCTTGCCCACACGGCGAATGGTCATCTCGATGTAACCTGGTCCAAAATCACTGACGGAAATGGGGCATTCTCCCACTCCGGGAATAGAAACTTCCACGAACTGTCCCCACTTGGGGTCAATATTGCATGCTAGACGATAAGTCCAGTCTGTCTCCGTTTGTTTAGTGATGTTAATTATCGGTGCCTTAAATGGCAAATATGGATTTTTAGTCATTATTGTTCACCTCCTGAACAGCCAGTGCCAGTTTATTAACACAGCGGGAGAAGGATATATATTCAGGACAAACGTCGTCGCAGCGGCCACAGCCTACGCACATGTGCACACCAAAGCGCTTTTTGTAATCATTAACCTTGTGCATCACTTTAAAACGCATGCGTTGGCTTTTTTCTCGGCGGAAACTGTGACCACCGGCCACATCGGTAAAACCGTCAACTTGGCAACTGGCCCATACTCGGCGCCTTTCGCCACAGTTGGGGTTATCTTGATAAAAAATATCCTGCATGGTAAAGCAACTACAGGTGGGGCAGGAGGTATTGCAACGGCCACAGGAAATACAGCGGGCGCCGTATTCCTGCCAAATTTCATGTTCTGCAACGATATCTAAATCTAGATTCTCTGGTAAATTCACTAAAATATTATTTTTTTCAACAAACTGCGGTTGCACTTCCATTGCCGTTCCTAAAGTCGAAAATAAGCCATCAATGTCTTCCTTTACGTTGCAAAGGTAAAAACCCTTTTCTACCCTAATGGAGGCACTGTAATTTTCGGTGTGGTTGGTGCCCATTGAGACACAAAAGCAATTATCAAAACTATTAATGCAATCCATCAAAATAAATTTAACTTTACTGCGCAATTGCTGATAGTAATAGTCCGGCTCTGAACCGTTTTTTAACATAATGTTGTCTAAACGATCCACTGCGTGGATGTCACAGGAACGCAAAAAGATGATGATATCCCTGGGATCTACCTTTGGTTCACTGTACTCGTCGGCGGTGAAATAGAAAAGAGTCTGATTGATTGGATAAAATATTTCTTTAGCAGAAAAATATGATTTGTGGCCAAAGACAATGTCTTCGATGGTGTTTGGTTCACCGTACCCAACAATATCAGAATTAGAAAAACGTCCTTTGCCTTTTAACAGTACTGGAGCGTAAACCCTATATTTTTGTTTTAACTCTGTTAAAAGTGCATTAAATTCCTTTGCTGAAAACCTGTAGCCCACCAGCATCCCTCGCTTTCAATAATATAATAGTAAATTAACACAGAATCAGCAATTTGCTTATGATGTATATCACATTGCTATAAATTAATGGAAATATTTATAGTTGGTTAGTCATTTTAAAATTACATGTTTTTTATAGAAATAAGGCCGATTTTAATATAAATTTTAGAAGTATATTGTATTATGACAAAGGCTTTGTGACATAGTGTCACTATCAAATAAAATTAAAATTATTTATAGATTTAAGGAAATTACCATTTTATTATAGTTGCTTCATATATATATTAAGATTATATTTAGTAGATGTAATAGGACTAGTAATTTTGTGAAGTAAGACAAAGTAACAATTTTAAAATTAAATAACTATCATAGCAGGAATTTTTTGGTTATAATGGAATACACAAAATAGCAAGAAAATTTATTCACTTATACCAATTGTGATATAAATCATGGATTGCTTTGGTGGCAAATTATATACTTGTGTTGGTGTCATTAATTATCTTAATCAAATGAAGGCTTAAAATTAAAAATTACTAGGAAAGGGGGATTTAACATGCCAGAAGGTGGAGCGATACTACTATTTCTCATGGTGGCTGTGGGGTTTACAGTGGTTACTCTTGTTCTTTCATCTTCAGTTTCACCACGACTTAAAAACAAGGTTAAAGAAGAGCCCTACGAATGTGGACCGCCAACCATAGGGCCAACATGGGTACGCTTTAAGGTACAATATTTTATTTATGCACTATTATTTGTAATTTTTGATGTGGAAACAGTATTTTTGTATCCCTGGGCGGTGGCATTCAATAAACTGGGATTGTTTGCCTTTATCGAAATGATTATCTTTATATGCATTCTGGTAGTTGGTTTGTGGTATGCCTGGAAGGAGGGTGCGTTGGAATGGAAATAAAACCGCAGCAATGTAGACATCCAATTGAAGACATGACCAACGACGTCGTTCTGCAGCAACAAGTGAAGCGTACCATTGCTTTGGCGCCACTGGAAAGTCTGTTAAATTTAGCCAGGGCCCATTCCCTTTGGCCAATGACCTTTGGTTTAGCCTGTTGTGCCATTGAAATGATGGCAGCCGCTGGTCCTAGATTTGATTTGGCTCGTTTTGGTTACGAGGTGTTTAGAGCATCGCCTCGGCATGCCGATGTGATGATTGTGGCCGGTACCATTACTAATAAAATGGCTCCTTATATCAGACGTATTTATGACCAAATGCCAGAACCTAAATGGGTAGTGGCCATGGGAAGTTGTGCCATATCCGGTGGCCCCTTTGTGGATTCCTATAGCGTGGTTGCCGGTGCCGATAAGATTGTACCGGTGGATGTATATGTACCCGGTTGCGCGCCGCGCCCAGATGCATTAATTCAGGGTCTGTTGATGCTTAAACATAAGATCCGGGACCCAAAGGTGGTGGATAAAGAGCCATGGAAAGCAATCAAGTAATTGATAAAGTAATCGCGAAATACCCACTGGTTGAGTTCGTTGACGATCATTTGCTGGTACCCATTGAAAACCTGACAGCGGTAATGAAAGAGTTAAGGGATGAATTTGGCTTTAATTTACTAACCAATGAAACTGCCGTTGACTATGTAGAGCACTTTGAAGTGATTTACAACCTCTGTCGCGTCCCGGAAGGTACAATGCTTAATGTAAAAACTAAAGTTGATCATGAGCAACCAGAGTTGCCCACGATGGTAGATATTTGGGCAGCGGCCAATTGGCAAGAACGGGAAATTTATGACTTGCTGGGAATTCGGTTTATTGGCCACCCAGATTTACGGCGCATTCTATTGGAAGATGATTTTCAAGGTTACCCACTGCGCAAAGATTTTAAATGGGTTGGCGGCCGGGATTAAAAGGGGGTGTAGTGATGATAAAAACTGAAGAATTTACTCTGAACATGGGCCCCCAGCATCCATCAACCCACGGTGTATTTCGTTTGATTACACACTTGGATGGTGAAACCGTTGTCAAGGCGGAACCGGTTATTGGTTATTTGCACCGGGGAATCGAAAAGTTAGCTGAGGCCAGAACCTATAGCCAATTTATCCCTTATACCGATCGTTTGGATTACCTATCTTCAATGTTGAACAACCTCGGCTATGTGCAAGCGGTGGAAAAACTGATGGGTGTAGAGGTGCCGGAAAGGGCGGAATATATTCGGGTAATTGTCTCGGAAATGTCCCGTTTATGTAGCCATTTGATTGCCACCGGAACGTTAATTATGGACTTGGGTGGTGTAACGGGTTTCTTTTACCCTTACAGAGAACGGGAAAAATTAATGGATATGCTAGAAATGATTAGTGGTTCCAGATTGACCTTTAGTTATATGCGTATTGGTGGTGTGGCCGGTGATATTCCAGCCGAAGTTTTGCCGATGATTAAAAAATTTACTGAGGAATTTCCGGCCTGTGTGGATGAGTACGAAGGACTTATAAATGGCAACGAAATATTTCAAGCCCGCATGAAAGGTATCTCTGTACTTGCTAGAGAGAAAGCACTGCAATACGGGGTCACTGGTCCAATTTTAAGAGCAGCGGGAGTGAACTATGATTTGCGCAAAGTACGCCCATATGGTATTTATGACCAGTTTGATTTTGAGGTGCCGTTGGGTGAAAACAGCGACTGTTTTGATCGATTTAACGTACGGGTGCAAGAAATGCGCCAGTCCAATCGCATTATTGAACAAGCGTTGGAACAGCTAATGGAACTACCTGAAGGACCGGTCATTGGCAAGGTGTCTAAAGTGATCAAACCGCCAAAGGGTGAAGTCTATCATGAGATTGAAGGCTCTAAGGGTGTTTTGGGATACCATGTCATCAGCGATGGCACCGTAAACCCCTATCGGGTGCATGTGCGTAGACCTTCTTTTATTAATCTAGCATTAATTGATGAGATGTGCCGTGGCTGGAAGGTGGCCGACGTAATAGCCATTTTGGGTAGCATTGATATTGTGTTGGGCGAAGTTGATTGTTAGAGCCAAATGACAATTAAGAAATTATGTCTGGGGGAATTGGCATGGAAAACTTGTTTGTAGATATAGCCGGTTCGCTTAGGGCCACACTGGAAAATGTTGGACTGTCTTCTTTTTTGACTGATACTGCGATGGTATTAATTAAAGTAGTGGCTATATTGGTGTTTATTTTACTAAATGCCATCTGGCTGATCTACATGGAACGAAAGGTCTGCGGCTATATCCAGTGCCGTCCTGGTCCGAATCGTGTTGGTCCGAAAGGTTTGTTTCAGAGCCTAGCAGATGCGCTGAAACTGTTTGGTAAAGAAATAATTACGCCAAGTGAAGTGGATAAAACACTGTATATCTTGGCACCCATCTTGATATTTGCACCGCCATTATTAATTTTTGCGGTGATCCCCTTTGGGGAGGGTATGGCGGCCATTGATATGAATATTGGAGTGTTTTACGCCCTGGCTGTGACTTCCCTTGCTACCGTTATTTTTTGGATGGCCGGTTGGTCTTCTAACAACAAATACTCGCTTTTGGGTGGTATGCGGGTGGTTGCCCAGATGGTTAGTTATGAACTGCCCCTGGTGTTGTCCCTACTGGGTGTGGTGATGATCACCGGTACCTTAAATATGAGTGAAATTGTGCGCAGCCAACAGCATATTTGGTTTATTTTCACCCAACCGCTGGCATTTTTAATTTATTTTATTGCTGCCCTGTCTGAGAGTAACCGCGCCCCCTTTGACTTGATAGAAGGGGAGCAAGAAATTATTGCCGGTCCCTTTACTGAGTATTCTGGTATGGCCTTTGCCATGTTCTACTTGACCGAATATGCCAATGTGCTACTGATTTCCTTTATGTGTGCCATCTTGTTTTTAGGGGGTTGGTTGGCACCCTTCGGTTGGACATTTATCCCCGGTTGGCTTTGGCTGTTTATCAAAGTTTACCTAATGATCTTTATCATTATGTGGATCCGCTGGACCTTTCCCCGTATCCGAGTTGACCAATTAATGGGCTTTGGTTGGAAAGTGCTGTTGCCGCTGTCCCTGGCCAACATCTTTGTTACCGGTTTGGGAATAAAGATCTTTGAAATGATGGGATGGTGATAAAATGTACGGTTCCGGTTTAATTAAAGGTTTATCAATTACTTTAAAAGAGTTTTTTACCAAAAAGGTAACTGTGGAGTATCCCGATGAAATCTACCCTTTGCCAGACCGTTTTCACGGTAGATTTACCTTTGATAAAGATGCTTGTATCAGTTGCGGTATGTGCGTACGGTCTTGCCCTAACAGGGTAATTACCTTGGAAACCGAAACAGTGGCCAAGAAAAAACGTATTTTAAAGTACGAAATGGATATTAAGTATTGTATGTTCTGTGGTATGTGTGTGGAAGCATGTCCTAAGGGTGCCCTGGGGTATGCAAAGGACTTTGAATTATGTCAGTATAAGTGGGGAAAATTGCCGATGGTATTTGTGGAGGAGCAACCGTTACCTCCGGAAGAACGAGCTAGACTGGAAGAAGCGGCTAAAAAAGAAGCTGAAGCCAAAAAGGCTGCTTTGGAAGCTGCTAAGGCCAAGGCTGCTGCCGCCAAAGATTCCTCGGGCAAGGAGGGATAATATGGAAAACTTAACGGCCATTGCTTTTTGGCTGCTGGCTTTAGTGGTACTGGGAACAGCGGTTATGGTGGTAATGTCTAAAAACATGGTGCACAGTGTGTTGTGGTTGACCGTTGTGTTTATTGGTCAGGCCGGCATATTTATTTTATTGGATGCTATGTTTTTGGCGGCCATTCAAATATTGGTTTATGCGGGTGCCGTCTGTATTATGGTGGTGTTCGGAGTTATGTTTACCCAAAGGGATGATATTAAAAAATCAAACCTGTTTAACAAACGATTATTGGCGGGCGGTTCAGTGGTAGGTCTGTTGCTGGTGACAGCATCAACCTTGGCCCTTAAAAGTAATGGCGTTGTTCCTTTGGCAAAGGGTTCAGTGCCAGAGGATACAGTGGCCAAAATTGGTGAGCTAATGCTATCTAAATATGTGGTGCCCTTTGAAGCGGTGGCGATACTGCTTTTAGTGGCACTGATTGGGGCAGTGTTCCTGTCCATGGAGGTGAAGACCGATGCTAACAACGATTAGCCCGATGCACTTTGTATTGCTGTCCGGGGCTTTGTTTGCCATTGGTTTATTTGGAGCGATAACTAAGAAAAACGCCATTTCGGTGTTGATTTGTATTGAGCTAATGCTAAATGCAGCCAACATCAACTTGGTGGCATTCAATAAGTTTTTTACCCCCGAGCTGTTAACCGGGCAGATGTTTGCAATCTTTGTCATTGCCATTGCAGCGGCTGAGGTGGGATTGGGATTGGCGATTATCATCGCAATTTTCCGCAACAAGCTGTCGGTGAACCTAGATGACTTTAACCTGATGAAGTGGTAGGAGTTCTATGAAGGTAGGTGTTTATAAATGGTAGAGTTTGCAATGCATCATACTTGGTTGGTACCTCTACTACCTGCCCTTGCCTTTTTAATCATTGTGTTTATTACTAGACCTTTGCAGCGATTGAGTTCAGCCGTAGCCATCGGTTTTATGCTCAGTTCATTTGTTATTGCCGCATCGGCTGCTTATGGGGTTTTTACTAATCCGCAATTTCAATATCAACCGCTGGTATACACAATGCGCTGGTTTGGCATGGAAGGGTTTAACGTTGATGTGGGAGTATTATTAGACCCGTCATCGGCGATGATGATTTTTATGGTGTCGCTAGTGGCGTCGCTAATTCAGATTTATTCCTTAGGATACATGAGGGGTGACCCTGGTTACTCAGTATTCTTTGCTTATTTGTCCCTATTTGCGGCATCGATGTTTGGTTTGGTGATCTCCAGCAGTTTACTGCAAATGTTTGTATTCTGGGAACTGGTGGGACTTTGCTCATATCTTTTAATTGGCTTCTATACCCACAGAGTGTCAGCCCGGGAGGCAGCTAAAAAGGCTTTTATCACCACCCGTATCGGGGATTTTGGTATGATGTTGGGGATGCTGTTATTGCAGATTATTTTTGGCACTTTAAATATTCATGAGTTGTCTGAAATAATTCCCAACTTTGAGAATTATACCACTGCCGGCATGATGACTTTAATTGCGGTACTGCTGTTCATCGGCCCCATTGGCAAATCAGGTCAATTCCCGTTGCACGTTTGGTTGCCTGACGCTATGGAAGGACCGACACCGGTATCGGCATTAATTCACGCTGCCACCATGGTTGTGGCCGGTGTTTACTTGGTTGGTAGATCAATGTTCCTCTTTGTTGAGGTACAGTCTGCCATGCAATTAATCGCCGTTGTGGGTGCTTTTACCGCCCTATTTGCCGCCACCATTGCCATTACCCAGCGGGAAATCAAACGCATTTTGGCGTACTCCACCGTTAGTCAGTTGGGTTACATGATGCTGGCGTTGGGTGTGGGTAGCTTGACGGCATCATTTTTCCATCTGTGGACCCACGCCTTTTTTAAAGCGCTAATGTTTCTCGGTGCTGGTTCGGTGTTGCATGCATTGCATGACCGGGCAGATGTTTGGAAAATGGGTGGCTTAATTAAGAAGATGCCCATCACCGGTTGGACCTTTGTTATTGGTGGCTTGGCCATTGCTGGTATTCCACCCTTTGCCGGTTTTTGGTCTAAGGACGAAATTTTATTAACTACCTATTTAGAAGGTCATTATATTTTGTTTCTAATGGCAGCCTTTACAGCATTTTTGACCGCATTTTACATTTGGCGCATGATATTCTTGGCCTTCTTTGGTGAAGAGAACCCAGAAAACCATCCCCATGAGTCGCCTTGGACAATGACTATGCCGTTAGTGGTGCTGGCCGTTATGGCCACCGTTGGCGGTTTAATTGGCACACCAATGGCCCCCCACTGGCAAGAATGGATTTTCTTTGGCCATCCACACCATGTGGAAACCAATATAGTGGTGATGGCAGTTTCTGTGGCACTGGCGGTGGCAGGTATTGGCTTAGCATATCAACTATACTATAAAGATCGCAATAAAGAGACCGTTAAAGCGATGGCAGTAAGGTACAAACCAATATATACGCTGCTTTATCACAAATACTATATTGATGAAATTTACCTCTGGTTTAACCACAAGATTGTTGACGGCAGTGCCAAGTTAATTTACCTATTTGATATTTATGTGGTGGATGGCATAGTCAATGGTTTAGCTGCCATTACCAGAGGTGTGCCCAGCGTTACACGGTATGCACAAACAGGTAAACTGCAGACTTATGTGTTGGTATTTTTCTTGGCCGTGCTGGTAATTACTGTGCTGTTGGCCTTTAATGACCCTGCCGCAACCACACTGGTGCTGGGAGGTGTAAAATAGATGAATTTTCCATTGCTTACGGCCTGCCTGTTGGCGCCACTGTTGGCAGCTTTAATCATCATATTTTTGCCTAAGGAAGAAAGCAAGTTACACAAATCGGTGGCTGCAATTGGTACCTTTATCTCGCTAGCCATTAGCTTGTATGTTTATTTTGCCTATGATATGGCCCAAGGCGGAGTACAGTTTGTGCATCGTATAGACTGGATTAAAGATTTAGGCGTAACTTTTTACATGGGTGTGGACGGTTTATCGCTACCCATGCTGTTGTTAACCAACTTGATTGGTTTTACCGCCATCTTTGCCTCTTGGAACATTAATGATCGCACTAAAGAATTCTTTGTGCTGTTGTTGGTGTTGATAGCGGGGGTTATGGGCACCTTTATCACCCAGGACCTGTTCATTTTCCTGTTGTTCTATGAAGTGGTGGTAATCCCCATTTACATTATGGTAATAATTTGGGGTAGTTCTAAACGGGTAACCAAAGAGTATGCCGGTATGAAACTGACCATTTACCTACTGATTGGGTCGGCATTTTTATTGACAGCGGTAATTGCTACCTTTACTAAGGCATTAGAACTAACCGGTACACCGGATATGAGCTTTGAGGCCTTAGCCCAAGTGGCATTCCCCGAACAGTTTCAAATTTGGATGTTCTTGTTAATGCTAATTGGCTTTGGTTCACTGCTATCAATGTTTCCGTTCCACAGTTGGTCTCCTGACGGTTATGCCGGGGCGCCAACGGCAGTGTCAATGATCCACGCCGGCGTATTGAAAAAGATTGGTGGTTACGGTTTAATCAGATTTGCCATTTACGTCATGCCTGCCGGCGCTGCTTACTGGTCACCATTGATTGCGGTGCTGGGTGTAGCCGGTGTTGCTTACGCCGCCATGGGTGCTTTGGCGCAAAAGGACTTAAAATATGTTGTTGGTTATTCATCGGTGAGCCATATGGGTTATGTGCTATTGGGTGTTGCTGCCCTAAGCGTCACTGGGGTAAACGGTGCGGTGGCTAACATGTTTGCCCACGGTGTCATGGCCGCTCTATTCTTCGCAATGATTGGCTTTATTTACGAAAAAACCCATACCCGTCATATTCCGGATTTGGGTGGTTTGGCCCGTCAAGTGCCTAAATTAGCTGCCGGTTTTATGCTAGCAGCCATGGCCTCGCTGGGTCTGCCAGGTTTAGTAAGCTTTATACCTGAGTTTACCATCTTTATTGGTTCCTTTGAACGTTTTGGTTTATTGGCAGTGGTGGCCATTGCCGGTATTATTATAACAGCACTGTATGTACTGCGGGCCGGTGCCAACACTTTGTTTGGCCCACCCCGTGAAGAGTATAATCACTTAAAGGATCTTAAAGGTCCAGAAATGGTGCCGTTGTTGGTATTGGGAGCAGTATTAGTAATTGGTGGTTTCATGCCATCACTGTTGTTTGATGTTGTTAACAGTGGTGTGACACCGATTCTGGCTCACATCAACGAATACCTACCCACTGCTGTACAGATTGGGGGGATAAACTAATGCCGTTTGATGTAAGCTTATTAACGATAGAAATAACACTGTCAGTGTTGGGATTAACCATCTTGGTGCTAGGTTTAATTGTTCCTCCTAATGCCAAGCGGGGTTTGGGAGCCATTACCACCATCGGGCTGTTGGGCACACTGGCTGTTGCGGTGGCGCTATGGGATATGCAAGGTTCATTGTTTGATGGCATGTTTATAGTGGATCAATATGCCACATTCTTTAAAATAATCTGTTTGACCGGTGCTCTATTGGTTACCATGGGTTGCACTAAATATGTAGAAAATATGGGCGCCAACGGTGAGTATTACTCAATTTTAGTATTTTCGATATTGGGTATGTGTGTGATGGCATCGGCGGGGGACTTCCTTACCCTTTACGTTGGCTTAGAATTAATGACCTTAGCTTTCATTGTATTGGTGGCTTTGAACAAACGGGATGCCAAATCTGCTGAGGCGGGAATAAAGTATATCATCCTGGCGGCAATTTCAGCAGCGGCGTTGTTGTATGGTTTATCGCTGGTTTACGGTTTAACTGGCACCATCATGATTGCTGAGATAGCACAACTTGTGGTGGCCGGTTCCCTTAGCCCATTGTTGATTTTTGGTTTGGTACTGCTAATAGCAGGGTTAGGTTTTAAGGTATCAGCGGTACCGTTCCATATGTGGTCACCGGATGTTTACGAAGGTGCACCCACACCGGTGACGGCTTTCTTGGCGGTGGGTTCTAAGGCGGCTTCCTTTGCCATCGTGATTAGACTGTTTGTTGCTGGATTTATTGGCACCGCTGGCACTTGGGTTATGGCCATAGCTATTTTGGCTGCCATCACTATGGTTGTTGGTAACCTGTTGGCGATTCCACAAACCAATATTAAAAGAATGTTGGCTTATTCCAGTATCTCTCAGGCGGGCTATATGTTAGTGGGCTTAGTGGCATTAACCGAAGCCGGGGTAAAAGGGATTATGTTTTACGCCTTTCTATATGTATTTGCCACGTTAGGTGCCTTTGTGGTGGTGGCCACTGTATATAACAAAGTTAAAAGCGATGAAATCGCCGATTATGCCGGCTTAGCCCGACGGGCACCGCTATTGGCTGCAGTGCTGACCATTAGCATGCTTTCCATGGCTGGAATTCCACCACTGGCTGGTTTTGTAGGTAAGTTTTATTTATTTACCACCATTGTTGGTGATTATTTTTGGCTGGCATTACTGGGTTTAATTATATCGATGATTTCAGTTTACTACTATCTGCGGGTGTGCTTGGTAATGTACCGGGATGAACCAAAGGATAACGCTCCGATAGAATATAGCGGCAGTGTAACGGTGGTATTGCTGGCAACGCTAGTAACCACTATAGTCCTGGGTGTTTACCCAGGCCCCATTTCCGAAGTGGTAAACACTGCAGCAGCTTCATTCTTTATACACTAGAAAATGAAAAACAAGGTGCTGATTTAGCACCTTGTTTTTGTTTGAGTAACGTTATAAGTGTTTTATATAGATACTTTTAAATTATGAATTACACTCATGACTGCATGCAAATGCTTTTTGTAGGGGTTCGATTTATCGATCCCGTAAAACGTAACATTTGCGCATGGTGGCAAAGTTGCACTCTAAAGACAAAGGTTGCTATGGTGGGCGCGATAACTGTTGTTTAAAGTTAAAACGCAAATACCTCCTGTAGTTCTTCTGAAGTGAAATCCCAAGTGGTGTTGTGAGGTGGGATTTCCTCGGTAAAGAATTCAGGTAGTTGATCATCCTTTTCAGTGATGCCAGCTTTTCTATTAAATTCCCGCTCAATTTTGAGGATACTTTTACCCATTTCAGTTAGGTCGTCCTCGGTTAAACTAAGATCACACTGAGCATTAACTAAATCTGCAATTGCATCATTGGCTTCGGGCTTATCCAGCGTGCTGAAGGCGACAAATAGGCAAAAACCTAAACTGTCCAGATTTACCGTGGCAATTTGTAGCGCTCTGGAAAGTTCTATATTGCCATCCTTGGCCAGTGGGCTAATATGTCCGCCCACTTTTAAAATATTACTGGCCACAGCGTAACCGGCGGTATGATCTGCACCCATTGGAGTGGTGGCATAAGTAACGCCAACACCTTTTACCGCCCGCGGGTCGTAGGCAGGGATTGCCTGTTTTTTAACCACTGCTACCCGAGTAACTCCATAGGCCTGGCCGGTAAAGGCGGCACCATTGCCAATTATTCTTCCCACTGGAGTACCATTTTTAATTTCTTCCAACAGCCGAAGCATTCCCTGTCCATCGCCAAAGGGAATGACACCTGCTTCCATGGCTGTGGAGATAGCCACTGCCGTTTCTATGGTATCTATACCAATATCATCACAAATGCGATCAGCTTGGGCGATAATATCTAAGTCGTCAACAAGGCAAACGGCACCAAAACCCCAAATGGTTTCGTATTCAAAGCCAGCAGTGATAAAATTACCATCTTTATCATTATAAACCTGTGAACAACTGATAACACAACCAGCATGACAATTATGGGTGGGTTTACCCTTACGGTTTACAATGGTGTCATACATCGATTCGCCGCTAATTTTAGTGGCACCCTCAAAACGGCCCATGCGGAAATTTTTAGTGGGTAAACCACCGGCTTCGTTTAAAATATTAACTAAGATGTTGGTGCCATAGGTCGGTAACCCTTGACCAGTTACTGGGTGTTCCTTTAGGGCTTTGACTAAGGCTTTAGCAGAGGCTTTAAACTTGTCTGGATGGGCAATGCTTACTCCAGCGGCCCCGCTATCATCAACAGTGATGTATTTTATTTTTTTGGAGGCCATCACTGCACCCATGCCACCGCGACCGTGACTGCGAATGTTGCCGTGATAATCCTTTACAGAAATATTGGCGGAGCACATTCTATATTCACCGGCTTGGCCAATCGCCATGACGCCGATTTTATTGCCGTGTCTTTGAGAAAGTTTGTCAATCACTTCGTAGTTGCCAAGACCAATAAACTCTGTTTCCTCTTGAATTTTAATACCATTATTATCTATATGTAGATTGTAATATTTGTCTTCTTTAGGTAGCCCTTCAATAATCACAGCCTTAATGCCCAATTTGCCAAATTTTTGGGCACATGAACCGCCGGCATTACTTTCTTTAATGCCACCGGTCAGCGGACTTTTGGCGCCAACAGACATGCGACCGGAGTTTGGGGCATTAGTTCCAGATAAAAGGCCTGGGGCAATCACTAATTTATTTTTTGCCCCCAACGCGTGACAACCTGGGTCCACTTCTTTGGCCACAATGGTAGAAATTAAAGCTCTACCACCTAAATGTTGCCACTCCTTTGGCACATCTTCACGTTTTACACTGAGATTCGTCATATTTACCCGGTATATTTTCATTTAACGCAATCCCCTTTGTTTCTAATTAAAGGTATTATTGCCAATGTAAAAAAAAATATGTTAAACACAGCGTTTATTATTGTGATCTAATTCATGTTTTATTAGTGTTATTTACGATATGCTATTATTGAGTTGAATTTATTAAAAAGGAGAGATTAGCCACCATGGGTAAACGGCCGAAAATAAGAATTACTGTGATTAATAAAATTGGTCCAGGGGTTTGTCATCGTGGTCATAAAATTGGAGATACGTTTGATTTTGATAGCGAAAGGGGAAAAATATGTCCAATGGCCATGCATGTATTATTTCCCGTTGTGGATATTTTAAGGTATGGTGGCAGTTTTCCTTGGGAAGAAGATGAGAATACCGGGGTGTTTTGCTGTCCCGATGTTAAAGTGATTAACGTTTTCAAAGTGGAGAAAATCACTGAGTAGTATTCTAAAAAAATACTTAAAGTGAACCTGTACCCATTAATTTAATAATGGGTACAGGTCTTTGTCTTCCGCCAGTATTCTTTTCTTTATGGTTTCAAAAATTTTATTGGAATCAGCTATAAATTGTTCTGGCTTTGCTTTAATATTGCTGGCAACCATATAAGTGGTTTTGTACTTAGTAAAAACCTCTGCGATGGTACCCATTTCCGACATGAACCTTTTGCTAATCAGTTGTATATTTTTGTTAGAATGCTGTGTTAAAGCGGGATATAAGTACTGGTCTTCTGATTTTAAGTGGATCAACAGTTTACCTGCCAACATTCCTATTTGGATAGCAATATCAAAACTTTTTTGCTCAACTGTTTGCGGTTGCAGCATCCTTTCTATTTTTTGAACAACCTCAATGATTTCTTTGTGTTGTCTTTTTAAACTGTCTATGTTCATAAAATAACCTCCCCTGTAAAGTTGTTAGTGAATATATAATAACAGGGGTTTTATTCCAGGGAAATGACACAAATCATATTGGTGACAAAATAAATTTTAAACATATCTAATTATTTGCATTATTAAATATATTTGTCGGCAGCTAGACACTACTAGTTTGTTATGTTAACATTAAATGTAGTTAATCAATAAACGCAATTTATACTTAGGCAATTTAAATATGGAGGGTTTAAAGTATGCAACGTATATGGGCACAAGATACCTCAAATTTAAACAAACATGAATTGATTAAGTTAAAAAAAGATGGTCTAGATATTTTAGACGATTTGAACAACTACTCACAACAGGGATTTAAAGCGATTAACGAAGAAGATCTGGATTTAATGAAATGGGCCGGTTTATATAGTCATAAGTCAGCGGATGGGCATTTTATGATGCGGGTGAAAATTCCTGGTGGTATTATGAGTTCCACTCAAGCCCGCACCTTAGCGGGCATTTCTCAAGATTTTGGTCGCGGGTTGGTTGATATCACCACCCGTCAAGCCATTCAGTTCCACTGGTTGACAGTGGAGAATACGCCGGAGATATACAAACGATTGACTGATGTAGGTCTCAGTTCGGTAGAAGCCTGCGGTGATTGTCCCAGGACTGTGGTGGGTAACCCGCTTCACGGTATAGACCCCAATGAGGTGCTGGATGCATCTCAATTGGTGCAACAAGTATATAACTTTTTTCAAAACAATCGTGAGTTTTCAAATTTGCCCCGTAAATATAAAATATCAATATCCGGTAACCAATTTAATGTTAACCATGCCGAAATCAATGACATTGCCTTTACACCGGCAGTTAAAGAGATAGCGGGTAACAAAGTTAAGGGATTTCATGTGAAGGTTGGTGGCGGGTTGTCCACCAAGCCGCACTTGGCACAGATATTAGACATTTTTGTCAGACCTGAAGAGGTGCTAAAGGTTGCGGTGGCCTCCACCACTATTTTTCGCGATCATGGTTATCGGGGACTGCGCAGCCATAACCGTTTGAAATTTTTAGTGGCCGATTGGGGTCCGGAAAAATTTAAAGAAGAGCTGCTAAAACTTGCCGGCCCCCTTGCCAATCGTGGGGAGGACCTCAGTAAGGGATGGAATGCTGGTTATTTTTATGGGGTACATCAACAAAAACAGCCGGGTCTGTGTTATGTTGGTTTATCGGTTCCACTGGGGCGGATGGATGCTGCCGAATTGGATGAACTGGCTAGATTGGCTGAAAAGTACGGTGATGGCTCCATCCGCACCTGCAACAGTCAAAACATAATTATAGCCAATGTGCCAAAGGCCCAGGTACCATCACTATTGGCTGAAAAACTGCTACAACGGTTAACTCCCTTTGCTAAGACATTTTTAGCCCATGCGGTTTCTTGCCCAGGTAATCAGTTCTGTAATAAAGCAGTGGTGGAAACCAAGGAGAGGTTGCGTTCTATAGCGGAGTATTTGGATCAACATATTGAAATTGACATTCCCATTAGAATTAACGCCAGTGGTTGCCCTAATTCCTGTGGCCAGCATCAAATAGCAGATATCGGCTTACAGGGTTCAGTGACTAAAATTGATGGTAAAAGAACCGACGCTTTTGAAATTCTCATCGGTGGTTGGTTAGGGAATACCCCTGGCTTTGCTACCAAGTTAATCGGTCGGATACCCGACGATAATATTGCCCCAGCCATAGCCCATTTGGTTAATTTTTATCTAAATAGCCGGGCAGAGGGCGAAGAATTTAATCAGTTTGTAAGGCGAGTGGGTATGGAAGCATTCCAAGAAAAACTAAACCAATTTCTTGGCACTGATAAATTGCAACAAATGGCATAACAATATTCAAGTGCAGGCGTTTTGCCTGCACTTGAATTATTTTATCCTTACTCTGATGCCTTTAAAATAGCCTCCCTGGCGTACCTGGTTGCTTCATTGGCATACTGAATGGATTGGCCAATCACTTTAGCACCCTCTTGGGGATTATGAAAACCCATGCTGTTGGCTGTACTGATCCAATCAAAATGCCAAAAGGCTTCGCGGTATCTATCCTGGGACTGTTTCAGCAATTCTTGGTCCACCCCCGGTGTCTTGAGAGCTTGGGAGATGGTATCAACCGCGGTAATCATTGCTTCGGCACCCACATCCATTAACTCATCGTGTTGGTCCTGGATGTTATAGACCCTTTCCCTGAGGTAATCTTCACCCTGGGTATGGCACTGGGTACATGATTCTTTTATAGTAATCAGCGGACTTACCCACCAGTGGGAGGTGATTTTGCTGTCCCCTTCTTTAACATAGGGCATATGACAGTCTGCACAGGATACGCCGGCCGAGTGGTGAGTACTGCCCAAGAAAAATTCATAGTCTGGGTGCCGCGCTTTAACTAAACCGGTTTGAACGATTGGATGCTCCCATTCAGAATAATTGAGTTTTTGATAATATTGATAGGCTTCATCTGCCTTGAAACCTTCATCCCAAGGGAAGGTGGTTTCCTTGGTGCCATCCTTGAAATAGTAGGTTACATGGCATTGGGCACAAACTAAGGTGCGCAGTTCCTGCCTGTTGGCTTCAGTAATGTCTTTGCCCTGTCTTTCCCAGGCGTTAATTAAAGCTGGCTGAACAACCTTCAATTCGTTAGTTTCTGGGTCGTGACAGTTGGCACAGCCGATGGGATTGTCAACATTTTTCGCCATTTCATCAAAGGGAGTGGTGTAGAATGCATCCCCGTATTGCTCAATTAAGCCTGGCACTTCCGGAGCTTTACAGGTTAAGCAGGCACCACCGGTTTTACGTCTGGATGCCGGTACGCTGGTGATGTCATCCAATGCGTATGGGTGGCCCCGGGGTTCCCAGAACTCCTCGGAGTAGCCCATACCAGCGTATAGCGTTTTAAGATAGGGAAATCTGTCCAGTTTTGATTCCTTGGTGTTACCACCCCATTTGGTTTGGGTATCACTTTGCAGCCCCTTTTGGTAACTTTCCCAATGCCGGGGGTAGTACTTACCCCAAACTTCATTGTCCACTGGGGTTTGTTGAATTTCTTCGGGGTTTGGTTTTAGGGCTATTTCATGCAGATCGCGATTATTGATGGTGAACACAGTATAAAGAACCCCGAGCACCAGTATGGCTACCACAACGCTTAAAGCAATTAATATGGTTTTATTTTTCAATTGGGCTGCCCTCCTTTCTGTAACCCTTGGCGATTATGTGGTAAATCACGGTGACAATCAAAACAATTTTTGTTGCGATCTGCCAACGGGTACCCCACCGTTGACATCACATCTTGATGGCAACTTAAGCAGTTATCGTTGACCACTTTGGCTCCGTGACCGCTGATGCGAATCCGGTCCGGTACATGTCCAATTAGCATATAGATGCCATCTCTAGTTCCAGTGAATGCCTTATAAAAGGCGCCGCTAACAACATTATGGGGGATGTGGCAGCCGCCACAGGTGGCCCATTCACTGTGGGAAGACTGGATGTAGGTGTCCACCCAAGGTTTCATCAGGTGACAACTGCCACAGAATTTTGGTCCGTCCAATTGATGTGAAATAAAGGGGATCTTAATGGCAAATATCGCTAACACTGCCAGTGTGGATAATATCAGCAGTGTTTTTAGAATTTTTCTTTTCATACCAGCACCTACTCTGTCAGGTTTAACTAAACAGTTTTTATAATTTCCTGTTCTTTGCTTAATATGCATTGATTTCTGATCTAGATCATTTATTATTAATTATGTTAGGTGTATTTTATAAATAAAAGGGAGGAGTGAAGATCATGTTTATGATTACCATTGATAACACCAACTGTGACGGCTGCGGAGCCTGTGTAGATCCATGTCCAGCAAGTTTGTTAGAATTGGTGGGTGAAAAGGCTGAAATCACTGGCGAACCAACTGACTGTATGGGTTGCGAAACCTGTGTGGCAATTTGTCCCAACGGCTGTTATACTGTTCAGGAACTATAAATAACCACCGTGTAAATATTAAAAGATGGAGGTAACCAAGTTACCTCCATCTTTTAATATTTTATCGAATTTTGAATTCTGAATGATGAATTTTGAATTATTAGTTTTCACCATTGTTATGAACAGAGTTTATGTTGGACTTGGTTTTCAACTCAAAACCAAAATTCAAAATTGCATTTATGGTTGTATTGTGGCTTCCCTTAGTTTGTCAGGCTGCAAAATTTTTAATTTGCGGCTTTTGAGGCTAATGATGTTTTCTTTACGAAACTCACTCAGTACCCGGGATGCGGTTTCTTGGGTGAGCCCACTCATAAAGGCCAGTGTTTGTACCGTAATGGGCAGGCTGATTTCACGGCCAGCGGCTCCGTTTTGGTACTCATCCGCTGCTAACCTATTTATAATGGAGGCCATTCTCTGTCGGGCACGTTTTAAGGCTAAATCTCTAATGGTTTTTCTGGATTTAGTTAACTGACCTTCCAGTACCGACAACAGTCGTAATGCTACCTGGGGCTTAGTTTGAATTAGTTCTTGATAGTATGTTAACGGAATACTACAGTATATTCCATCTTCATAGCCCTCAGCACTGACATCACATGTGCTGGCCTGGGCCAAGGATACGTTGCCAAAAACTCCACCAGGCTCAATGATATCGACAATTTGTTCCTTGCCATCAATACTTTCGTAATACAATTTAATTAGGCCGTGCATGACTATATAGAGGCCATTACATTCTTCGCCTTCAGAGTAGATCAATTGGCCGGCTTTGACATGATGTTTTTTGACGTTGGCCTGAAAATTCTGCAAATCTTCACCCTTTAAATCACACACAATGGTGAATTTACGCACCGGGCAACCTGCGCATTCCCATATAGGGGGGTGGTTCTCTTTCAGAAAAATCCCTCCCGCATCCAATTAATTATAGTAAAGATATTTGACTTTCAAATGATGAAGTCCTTCATTTTTATAAAATGTTAATAGTGGGAATAAAAAAATTGTTAATGTTGGATAATACTCACTGAAATTAAATAAGCTGCGGAGGGATATGTATGGGTAGAGAAGTGCCGCACCGCGTAGATGGACGCATAAGTATCCACGACTCGGTACAGGAAATGTATGAAAAAAGATTAGTGCCCGATGGTATGAGTAATGTTTTTGACCGTTATGATCCCCAGGAAAAAATTCGTTGTAACTTTTGTGTTGAGGGGGTGAGTTGTCAACTTTGCAGTAACGGACCCTGCAGAATTTCGCAAAAATCTGGGGCTGAACTGGGTACCTGCGGCATCAGTCCCGATGCCATGGCGATGCGGGATATGCTGTTAAGAAACGTAATGGGTACATCCACCTATGCCCACCATGCCTTTATGGCCTTTAGCACGCTAAAGTCCACCGCCCAAGGCAAAACACCCTTTAAAATTACCGATCAGGAAAAGCTGTATCAGATGTGCAAAGACTTGGGTGTTGATGCTTCCGGTACTGTGGAGCAGGCCGCTGAACGGCTGGCTGATTTCTTCATTGCAGAGATGTCTAATGATTACCGGGAACCAAGCAAAGTAATTCAAGTGTATGCACCCAAGAAAAGGCAAAAGGTGTGGCAAGACTTGGCAATTTACCCTGCGGGGGTGTTGCATGAAATTAAAGATGCCACTGCCAGCTGTTTAACCAACGTAGATGGCGACTACATATCGCTGGCCCGCAAAGCGATGCGCTTGGGCATTGCTGCGGTTTATGGTGCACAACTGCCGTTAGAAATGTGTCAGGATATTCTCTTTGGTACACCAAGCCCCCACGAAGTGGATATGGACTTAGGGGTAATGGATCCGGATTATGTAAATATTGTTTTCAACGGTCACGAGCCCTGGGTGGGGGTGGCCACAATTTATGAAGCCAAAAAACCCGAATGGCAGGAAAAGGCCAAGCAGGCTGGGGCCAAAGGCATCAGAGTGGTGGGCAGTATTGAAACCGGACAGGAACTGCTGCAAAGATTCCAAATGGATGAAGTGTTTGTTGGGCACATTGGTAACTGGCTGTCCATAGAACCACTTTTGGCCACCGGTACAGTGGACGTATTTGCTATGGATGAAAACTGTTCACCGCCGAATTTACATCCCTATGGGGAAAAATACAAAGTGACTTTGGTGTCGGTCAATGACCTGGTGAGAATACCAAAGGTTGACAAAAACTTAGATTACAAGCCACCGGAGGCAGTTAACATTGCCGGACAACTTTTGGACTGGGGCATTGCCAACTTCCGGGTGAGAAAAGAACAGGTAAAACCATATGTACCCCAAAAGAAAACCAAAGCGATAGCCGGTTTTTCCACTGAAGCTGTGGTTAAAGCACTGGGTGGAAAGTTAGACCCCCTGGTTGATGCTATTAAAGCTGGCAAGATTAAAGGGGCAGTGGCCATTGTTAACTGCAGTACCTTAAAGAACGGTCCTCAGGATTATGTAACGGTTAACCTGGCCAAAGAACTGGTTAAGCGGGATATTTTGGTGTTGGCCGGTGGTTGTGGTAACCACGGTTTAGAGGTGGCCGGCATGGCTAACATGGATGCGCTACAGTATGCCGGGACTGGCTTGAAAGAAATTTGCCAAGCTCTAGGTATACCACCGGTTCTGAGTTTTGGTACCTGTACCGATACTGGAAGAATTGCAACGGTAGTAACGGCTCTGGCAGATTATTTGGATGTGGATACATCTGATTTGCCGGTGGCAGTCAGTGCTCCAGAGTACATGGAGCAAAAGGCTACCATTGATGGTATATTTGCCATGGCTTATGGACTATACACTCACCTTTCCCCGGTGCCCCCTGTAACCGGTGGGCCGGAACTGGCTAAACTGCTGACCGAAGATGTGGAAAACATGGTGGGCGGTAAAATAGCACTGGGAGATGACCCCTTTAAAGCAGCCCAGGATATTGAAGCACATATTAATAAAAAACGGGCCGCCCTGGGCATTTAGTAAAATAACCCGTCTGCTTTATCGGCAGGCGGGTTGTTTATTTCGTATTAACAATAGATAATTTATCCTGCCCCACAGATAATGGGGCAATAATTGTTTGATGAATAGTTTTTTAGTTTACTATTGGTAAATTGAATAGTACAATTGGCAGGTAAGGGGAGAATAGGTGGAATTCAGAACAAATTTGAGAGGATTGTTAATATGGGTAAAACATTGGTGTTGGCCGAAAAACCTTCAGTGGCTAGGGATTTGGCCAGAGTGCTAAAATGCAAACAAAAGGGTAACGGTTATTTGGAAGGGGATAAGTATATTGTTACTTGGGCGTTAGGTCATTTAGTAACTTTGGCTGAGCCTGAGGTTTACCATGATAAATATAAAACTTGGAATTTAACGGATTTGCCCATACTGCCACAACAGCTTAAATTGGTGGTAATCAAGCAAACTGGTAAGCAATTCAACGCCGTTAAAAGCCAAATGCTGCGTAAAGAAGTATCACAAATTGTCATTGCCACCGATGCCGGTCGAGAGGGCGAGTTGGTGGCCCGGTGGATTATTGAAAAGGCGAAAGTAAAAAAACCAACTAAACGGTTGTGGATTTCCTCGGTTACCGATAAAGCAATTATTGATGGTTTTAAAAATTTGCGGGATGGCAAATTATATGAAAATCTTTACGCCTCTGCGGTGGCCAGGGCAGAAGCAGATTGGCTGGTGGGAATTAATGCCACCAGAGCGTTAACCACTAAGTTTAATGCCCAATTATCATGTGGTCGGGTGCAAACGCCTACATTGGCCATGATAGCTAAAAGAGAGTTGGAAATACAGAACTTTAAACCGCGACCATACTACGGATTGACAGCAGCGGCCAATGGATTGAAGTTAGTTTGGCAGGACCATAAAACCAAGGATATTAAAACCTTTGATGAAAATAAATGTGTCAATATCCTTAACACCATTGCCAATAAAAATGCAGAAATTGTAGAGGTGACTAAAACTTACAAAAAAGCGCTATCGCCTCAACTTTATGATTTAACTGAATTACAGAGGGACGCTAACAAAATTTTTAGCTACTCGGCAAAGGAAACGTTGGCCATTATGCAAAGGTTGTACGAGCAGCACAAGGTGTTAACCTATCCGCGAACCGATTCGCGGTACATCACCACAGATATTGTTGATACCCTCAAGGAACGCCTTAAAGCCTGTGCATCACCATATGACAAGATGGCTGCCAAAGTATTGAGAAACCCCATTAAGGCTAATAAAAACTTTGTGGACAACAGTAAAGTTACTGACCACCATGCCATTATTCCCACCGAGCAACCGGTTTACTTAGAGGCGTTGAGCCATAAAGAGCGGAATATATATGATCTGGTGGTGAAACGGTTTCTAGCTGTTTTGTATCCGCCCTTTGAATACCAACAAACCACCATTAAAGCTTTAATTGGCAATGAAACCTTTATTGCTAAAGGTAAGGTAGTTATTGCCCAAGGATGGAAAGAAGTCTATCAAAATACGGTGGATGAAGAAACCGATGAGGGTTTTGCCGAACAAATACTGCCGGATCTAACTAAAGGAGATATATTAAAGGTAACGTCGGTTATTCAAACTAAGGGAGAAACTAAGCCACCAGCACCCTTTAACGAGGGCAGTTTACTGTCAGCGATGGAGAATCCAGTGAAATATATGGCTGGGGAGAATAAAGAGTTAATTAAGACCATTGGCAAAACCGGTGGATTGGGTACAGTGGCCACCCGGGCTGATATTATTGAGAAATTGTTCAACAACTTTTTAATTGAGCAGCGGGGCAAAGATATTTATATTACCGCCAAGGGCAAACAATTGTTGGAATTGGTACCAGAAGATTTGAAATCTCCGGCATTAACTGCTTCTTGGGAACAAAAGCTAGAGGCTATTGCCAAAGGTCAACTGAATAAAAATGCCTTTGTTGGCGAAATGAAAAACTATGCCCAAGTTGTAGTTGATCAAATAAAAAACAGTGACAAAAGATTTAAACACGACAATATTACCGGCAGTAGATGTCCTCAGTGCGGCAAATTTTTGCTGGAGGTTAAAGGGAAGCGGGGCAAAATGTTGGTGTGCCAAGATCGGGAATGTGGCTATCGCAAAGGTTTAAGCAAGGTAACCAATGCCCGTTGTCCCAACTGCCATAAAAAAATGGAGTTGCACGGCGAGGGAGAGGGGCAAATTTTTGTTTGCCAGTGCGGGTATCGAGAAAAGCTGTCTGCTTTTAATGAACGCCGGAAAAACGAAAAGAATGGAAAAGTATCTAAAAAGGATATTTCTCAATACCTCAAGCAACAAAACAAAAAAGACGATTTTGCCAACCCGGCGTTGGCAGAAGCCTTGGCTAAGCTAAAGTTGAAATAGAGGTGTGGTTGTGGATCGAAAGACAAGGGTGAAGTTTGCTAAAGCCCAAAGAACTTCCCTGGCAATACTAAAAAAAATAATGGCCATCACAGTTGGTAGCGTCCTCATTGCGGTATCCTTTAATGCCTTAATTATACCCTACGGCATCCTTGCTGGGGGAACCAGTGGCTTGGCGCTGGTGGGTGACTATCTGCTGAATATTCCTATTAACTTAGGCATTTTAGCATTAAATGTTCCCATTTTTTTATGGGGCTTAAGGGAATTAAATCGGCAGTTTACATTATATAGCCTAATTGGTATGTTGGTGGTGGTGGTGGCACTGCCCCTGTCCAAGCCTTATATTCCAGTACCGGAGCTAGATATCTTTTTAGCTTCGGTGTTTTCTGGCATAATTAATGGTTTTGGGGTGGGCATTGTGATCAAAGCCGGTGCCTCCACCGGTGGTACCGACATTATTGCGGTTATTATAAAAAGGAAAAAGAATATTTCAGTGGGGGCCACCGCCTTTTACTTTAACATCTTCGTTCTAGCTCTATCGATATTTTTCTTTGATTTAAAAGTAATTTTATATACCGTTATTAATATGTGGGTTTCGGGGAGAGCCACCAACCTTGTGTTAGAAGGAATAAACCATAATAAGTCAGTGATGATTATTTCAAATAAAAACGATTTGATTGCTGACCGAATTTTAACAGAACTGCACCGGGGAGTAACATACTTAGATGGCTACGGTGCCTATTCGGGTCAAAAGAGACAGGTGATAAACTGTGTGGTAAACCATTTTGAAATTGCTAAACTAAAGGAAATTGTGGCAGAAACAGACAAGCGAGCCTTTATGTTTGTGACAGAAACTGTGGAGGTAACTGGTAAAGGGTTTGATTTAAAAAGAAACAAAGCTTAATTAGTCGGCTCGGGAGAGTTATTTCACGAGCCGATGTTTTATGCTGTGCATAATTCTGTGGAAAAGTTGAAATTTTGTGGATAACTAAGAAAACAATAGTTTTAAAAAGATATTTAAATATATATTAATTACACAGTTTATATTTTAATTTGACAAAATTTAAGGATAGATATCACTGTATGTCGAATTTATTCTTAAATATTGTTGTTAGAATATTTTATCTACTTATGTAGAATATTGTCAAATTAAATAATATATGTTAAACTATATTTACCTCAAGGTTAATATTTTAAGATATTTATTATCCCGCTTCCCGCCTTAATATTTTAAGGCGGATTTTTTTTATCTATTTTTGCTATTTATAGGACGTTGACATGATTAAGTTGTCAAAGGTGCTATAGCAGTTGTAAAATGTACGTGGATTATATTATAAGGAGAAATTTTATGGCTACTATAAAAAATCCCTGGAAAGGTGGCAAATTGACACCGGTACAAATTATGGTGCTCAGTTATTTGTTCTTTCTGCTGTTGGGCACAGTACTTTTAAGTTTGCCCGTTTCTTTACAACCAGGAGTAAAGTTGCCTCCCATAGACGCGTTATTTACCGCTGCCAGTGCCATCAGTGTTACCGGCTTGACTGTGGTTTCCACCCCTGAGACCTTCAGCAACTTTGGCTTAGCGATATTGCTGGTGTGGTTGCAGTTTGGTGGTATTGGTATTATGACTTTAGGCACACTGATGTATTTAGTGCTGGGTCGGCAGATTAGCTTGCGCAATCGCATGCTAATTAGAGCGGACCAAAACCAAACCACCATGGCTGGTATGGTAATATTGATGAAGTTCATTTTAAAGTTGGCGCTGGCGTTGGAGTCCATTGCAGCGATTATTTTAACTGCCCATTTTTATTTTAGCTATGATTATAATTTTCTTAGGGCAATAAAATATGGGGTGTTTCATGCCATCTCCAGCTTTACCAATGCTGGCTTTGATTTGTTTGGCAACAGTTTACGGGGACTTCCCCAAGACTATTTAATACATACTGTGATTGGACTAATGATTATTTGTGGTGCCATTGGTTTTCCGGTGTTGCTGGAAGTACGCAGTTGGATGATCACCGGGCGTCGGCGCTTTTCATTATTTACTAAGGTGACCAGCGTTACCTTTTTTGCTTTAGTGTTGCTGGGTTTTTTTGCGGTATTTTTTGGCGAGAGCAATGCTGCAATGGCAGGCTTACCTTGGCAGCAAAAAATTTCAGTGGCATTATTTCAATCCATATCTACCCGCAGTGGCGGTTTATCTACCTACGATATTACAGAATTCCGCACCGCCACAATATTATTTTTTTGTATGCTGATGTTTATTGGTGGCTCCCCCAGTAGTTGTGGCGGTGGCATTCGCACCACCACCTTTGCTGTAATTCTAATGAGTTTATATTCTTTTTCCTGGAAAGGTCGAGACAACGTTCAGGCCTTTGGCCGAGAACTCTACCATCACGACATTCAACGGGCTTTTTCGGTTTTTACTTTAGCGATAATCATAGTTTTTTTTGCCACCGTGGCTATTTTAGAGTTGGAGCAGAATTTTTCTGCCACCCAAGTGCTATTTGAGGTATGTTCGGCCTTTGGTACCACCGGGTTATCTTTGGAAATCACTTCAGAGTTAACCGATTTTAGTAAATTAATTATTATTGCATTAATGTTTATTGGACGTATCGGTTTGGTGGCGCTGTTATTACTGCCCCAAAGGCCAAAGAGAAAACAAAAATACCATTATGTTAAAGAAAAAATTATTATTGGCTAAGTTAGACATGAAATTACTAACAAAAGCCAATATAAATATAAATATTTTAAAGGGGTAGATGAATATCTTGAAACTAGCCGACAAAATGTATACCTTGGGTACCGAAACAGCCTTTGAAGTATTGGCAGAGGTGGAAAAGCTAAAGGCCCAGGGTAGAGATATTATTAACTTTGCCATTGGGGAACCGGACTTTAATACACCCGAAAATATTAAAGCTGTTGGCATCGAAGCGATTAGTAACAATTATACCCATTACTCTCCCTCTGCGGGATTAATGGCTGTACGCCAAACCTTTGCAGATTATATTAGCAAAACTAGGGGCATAGAGGTTAAACCAACAGAGGTGGTGGTGACACCGGGAGCGAAGCCAATTATTTTTTTTGGATTAATGGCCACCATTAATCCCGGTGATGAAGTGATTTACCCTAACCCCGGTTTTCCAATTTATGAATCAGTAATTAAGTATGTTGGTGGAGTGCCAGTTCCGTTGGCCCTTAGGGAGGAGCGGGAATTCTCCTTTGTACCAGAGGAATTAGAGCAAAAAATCACTGATAAGACAAAGATGATTATTATAAACTCCCCCCATAATCCCACCGGTGGCATTTTTAGCACTGCTGATTTAAAACTTATTGCCGATATTGCGGTGGCCAAGAATTTGTGGCTGATGTCTGATGAAGTATACTCGCGCATCATTTATGACCATCAGTTTGAGAGCATTGTGTCGTTACCGGGCATGAAGGAAAGAACCATTTTGATAGAAGGCCTGTCTAAAACCTATGCCATGACCGGCTGGCGCATTGGTTACGGTGTGGCGCCGGAGTTAGTTGCCAATGCCATTGCTCGGTTGAGCACCAACAGTGTCTCTTGCACTGCCACCTTTACTCAGCTGGCCGCCCAAGAGGCGATAACTGGTCAGCAAGAAGCCACAGCACAAATGGTGCAGGAGTTCAGGGAAAGAAGAGACCTCATATTGAACGGCTTAAATGATATTGAAGGTATAAGTTGCTTAAAACCCAAAGGAGCTTTTTACGTGTATCCCAATGTTACCGCTGCTTGCCAAAGGTTAGGCTTTAGTACAGGCAAAGAACTGCAGCAGTATCTTTTATACCAAGCAAATGTAGCAGTGCTACCCCAAACTTCCTTTGGACAACGCAATGAAGGCGAAACCCATGAATATATCCGCCTGTCCTTTGCCACCTCAAAGGAAAATATTCTAGCTGGTTTAGCTAGAATTAAACAGGCTATAGAAATTTAAGTGGTTGCTTGTAAGGGGCTGTTGCAAAACTTTGCAACAGCCCCTTATGTATCGTTAATAACGAAATCCAGGTGTCTTTTGCCTTTGTTTTTTAGATAAAAGGTTAATTGAAAAACCCAGCACCTGCTGCAGTTAGCGAACGACATATAGTGGCGCAGCGAACCGAAGTTAGCGAAGGAGGTTGTCGGAGGCAGGGTGGCGCATAGGACGTGCGCCACCGGCTGTCTTATTTGTTTTTTGCAACGCCCCTTGTGCTGTTATTCCGGTTATTGTTCATCTAAAACAATTACCCAGGTGCGGTAGGGGCCATGGACACCAATGCTTAGGTCCATTTCGATATCTGAAGTGCGGCTGGGGCCGGTAATAAAATTAATGGTCGCAGGCAAGTGACCTTGGCCCCTTAAATCAACCAAATGTTTAATTACGCTGGTCATGGTGGGCACTATTTGTGAACGTTTGCAGATGCCAATATGGGTTGGCGGTAATAAACTGACACTTCTGCCTGTTCTAGCACCACTCAGCACTGCCATGGAGCCGGTATAGGCGATGCCAAAATTAATCCAAGTAATGCCTACATCTGCCCGGGCGGCGACATCAATCAGCTCTTTGCTACTGTGGCCATCATTCCAAAGTTGCACATTAACCCCCAGGGTTTCGGGTTGCAGTAACTCTTTTAAATCCCCGTGGTCCCAACAGATAACATTTTTTGCTTCTAATTCTGTCAACCAAGTTTTTACTTGTTGTTGTACCTCTGCTGCTGATTGGGCTATTACCACTCTACCGCTTAGCCCTTCTAAGTTTTTCTTAAATAGTTCTAGAGAGTGTTTTCTAATTTCTTCGTCTTCTTGCCAAAAATCCGGTGGCCCCACTATATCCCGCTGCGGGGCATGTTTAAGTGGTTCGGATCTGCCCAATGCCCGAGCCACAGTGTTAATAAAATCTTGTTCTGGAATGCCTAACTGTTCCATAGTTGTACCCCCTAATGATGCTGTTGTTGCCACTGTTCACGGAAGGTTTTTTCCGCTGCTTTGGGGAAATATCTGGAGTTGGTCCAAGCAGACAGAGGTGGCGGTCCTTTAATGATATAACCATTATTTACCAAAGGACTTTGTGCCTTTTGGGCCATCTTGATGGCTAAGCGATAAGTCTTGGGATTTTGAAAAGTGGTGCGCCATAATTTGAAAACAGTTCTTTCTGCTGCTGGCGTGTATTTATGGGTTACATAACGATGTCGCAATTTTAGTAATAGATCATGTAGCGGTATTTTAACAGCACATACGGTACTGCAAGCGGCACATAAAGTGGAAGCATAAGCTAGACCTCCGTATCTTTCCATATCATTGGTTAAAAAGGCAGATATTACTGAACCGATGGGACCGCCGTAAACACTGCCGTAACTATGGCCTCCCACCTGTCGGTACACTGGACAAACATTAAAGCAAGCACCACAGCGAATGCAATGTAGTGACTGACGGAACTCTGTGTCAGCCAATATTCTGCTACGGCCGTTGTCTAAGATCACTAGGTAAAAATAATCTGGCCCATCTAAATCTTCTGGTTTTTTAGGTCCGTTGGTAATGCTAATGTAACTGGTTAACTTTTGCCCGGTGGCACTGCGGGGCAACAGCGTCAATAGTACTTCTAAATCGGCAAAGGAGGGTACCAGCCTTTCCATGCCCATTACCGCTATATGTACCTTGGGCAATGAGTTGGTCAATCTGGCGTTACCTTCGTTGGTGACTAAAGAAATGGCTCCCGTGTCGGCAATGGCGAAATTACAACCGGTGATACCGATGTCCGCTTGCAAGAATTTTTCCCGTAACACTTTGCGGGAAAAGGCTGTTAAACTGGGCGTATCGTTAGGTATTTTTTCTCTGGCCACATTGGAGAAAAGCTCGGCAATTTGATCACGGCTTTTATGGATTGAAGGCACCACAATATGGGACGGTGGTTCATCGGCCAACTGTAAAATGTATTCTGCCAAATCGGTCTCCACTACGTCTAAACCTTCTTTAATTAAAGCCTTATTTAAATGAATTTCCTCGGTGACCATGGATTTAGATTTAACAATATGCTTACCGCCATGCTTTTTAATAATTTCTAAAATGATTTGTCGGGCATCCTTTGCCTCTGGGGCGAAATATACCGTACCGCCGTTATTTCTGACGTTGGCTGCCAGTTGAGACAAATAGTAGTCAAGATTTTCCACTGCGTGTTCCCGAATGCGTTTGCCCTGTTCTCGCCACTGATCCCAGTTGCCTAAGGCGTCCGTTGCTTCTTCTTTTCGGGTTTCTAAAGTATCCACAGCTTTGCGCACCGCTTGGCGCATAAAATCGTCCTTTAGTGCTTCCCGGGCCCGTTCTCTGAAGGTTTTGCCTTGGTGGATTTTGTTCATAATCTCATCCCTTCATCTAGGAGTTGAGTTATATGTAGCGCTCTAATTTTGGAACCCTCTTTTTTTAACCGACCTTCAATGTTCATTAAACAGCCCATATCCACTGCGGTAACCACATCAGCCCCAGTTTCTTTGATATGAAACACCTTTTCATCCACCATCGCTTCAGAAACCTCTGGTTGTTTTACTGAAAAAGTACCGCCAAAGCCACAACAGTTTTCAGCATGGGTTAGCGGAATCAGTTCAATATCCTTAATGTTGGACAAAAGCTGGTGAACATAAGGGCTTACTCCCAGTAACCGGGTGGCATGACAGGAGGCGTGGTATGTGACTTTATAGGGAAATCTAGCACCCAGATCGGTTATTTTGACCACTTGATGCATAAACTGTGTAAATTCATATGCTTTACTCACCAATTCTCTGGCCAACAGCAAGTATTCTGGGTCGTGTTCAAAAATTATTGGGTAATATTCTTTAATGGCAGTGATGCAGGAACCGGAAGGGGCCACCACATGTTCACTGTCCTTAAAGGCCCGGAGTAGAGTTTTAGCCACCTCTCGGGTGTCATCCCAATAACCGGTGTTTAACGCCGGTTGACCACAACATACCTGCTCTGTTGGAAAGTCACATTCCACCCCGCATTTTTCCAGGATGTTAACCATGGCGTTGCCCACTTGGGGATAGAAATTGTCACAAATACATGTAATAAAAATGGATGCTTTCATACCATTGCCTCCCAAATAAATTAAACTGTTTCCTATTATGTACAAACTGGTATAAAAAATACATATTTTTAGGCGGTTTAGGACAATTTAAACAGTGACTAAAGCTTTAATGGGATGGAGGTTAAACAAATGATTAATATTAAAGATAATATTTACTGGCTAGGTATTAGGGACTGGGAGACCAGGACGTTTCATGGCACTGAGTACTCCACTCACCGGGGTACTTCCTTTAATTCATATTTAATTAAGGATGAAAAGGTTGTTTTGGTGGATACCGTTTTTACCCCGTTTCACAAACAGTTTATAGATCTGTTGGAAGAAAAAGTGGGGCTTGATAAAATTGATTTACTGGTTGTCAATCATACTGAACCAGATCATTCTGGTGCCATGCCCTATTTGCTTGACAAGAGACCAGACCTACCAATATATTGCAGTAAAAATGGGGCCATGATTATTAAAAAGCACTATCACAAAGATTGGAATTTTCAAGTGGTCAAAACCGGTGACACGGTGGATTTGGGCAAAAACAAACTGATATTTGTGGAAATGCCAATGCTACACTGGCCCGATTCAATGGCCACCTATGTGTCTGGAGCCAACGTGCTATTATCAAACGATGCCTTTGGCCAACATTACGCCGCTCCCCAATTGTATAATGACCTGGTGGATCAATGTGAGTTATCCCAAGAGTCGCTGAAGTATTATGCCAACATTTTGGCTCCCTTTAATAAGTTGGTAAAGGCCAAAATTAAAGAGATTGTTAATTTAAACCTGCCGATAGAAATGATTGCCCCCAGCCATGGAGTGATTTGGCGAGACAATCCGATGCAAATTGTGGAGAAGTACAATGAATGGGCTGATAATTATCATGAGGGTATCGTTACCATACTGTATGACACCATGTATGGTGCCACCAAGAAAATGGCTTTGGCCATCGCTGATGGCTTAGAGAGCAACGGGGTAACTACAAAGGTGTTCAATGTGGGCAAATGGGATAAAAATGATGTCATTGCCGAGGTCTACAAATCCAAGGGGATTATTGTTGGCAGTTCCACCATTAACAGAGGGATATTGAGTGCAGTGGCAGCAATTTTGGAGATAATTGAAGGTTTGAAGTTACAGGGTAAAATTGGTGCTAGCTTTGGTGCTTCTGGTTGGAGTGCCGAATCACCTAAAATAATCGAGGAAAGGTTGCGGTCAGCAGGCATAGAAATTGTCAGTGAATCCATAGGGGTGCAATATAATCCTGCCCCGGAGGACTTGCAGAAATGTGTTGCCTATGGGGCAGCCTTTGCAGAAAGGGTTAAGAATTAGTACAAAAATTGTGACGGGCAGGATATTAACTGCCCGTCACAATTTTATCAATTGTAGCCGTTAAGTTTTTGCTTTAAACGCGGGTGCAAGATGTTGTTTTCTAAATGAATATGTTCAAATAAGTCCGATTCCAATTCCTGCATGATTTTGTAGGTGCGTTCGTAGGTGCCGCAGGCATCCTGCGGTAGTTGAAAATTGTTGGTAATGCTTCTCAATTCTTTTAAGATATCCCCGGCCCCTTCATGCTCATTCTCCAACTCTTCAATGCTATCCACCGCCGCTTGCAGATTTTTTATGTTGCCGTCCTTTTCATATTCCTGTATTTTTGGAAAAACTTCTTGTTCTTCTTTAATTAAATGCTGTTCTAAATCTAGTTTTAACAGGTTAAAAAGCTTATGCACCCGGGCCAGTTCTTTATGATTGGTACCGTGTGCCCTTAGGACGGTGGTGGTCAAGGCGCTTAGGGCAGGCAGGTTATTGTGCAAGTAGGCATGATGTTTATTGACAATGTAGTCCACCAGCTCACTAAAGGGAGCAGTTCGCCAGTCTATTTGCGTATCATGAATTTTTTGACTTTCTTGATAGGCTTTATTAAGTTCCGTTAGCAATTCTGATTCATTTATATTTTGCTCATTGATGGCTTGGCCCAGGGGTCTGTCCCCGCCGCAGCAGAAATCCACATGGTATTTTTTAAAGATAGCACTGGCTTTGGGAAACTGAGCCACAATATCACCAATTTTATTTGCTGCTGAAAAAGTTTGCATAGTTCATTCCTCCCTTAGGTTAGATGTATTTCTTTAACAAATAGCCTTAACAATTTATTGTTTTAATATTAAGGTTGTTTGCATTATAAAATATAAATATGGTTAAATAAATGATCTGAATCAAAAAACCAAGACATCGGTGTGGCCGATGTCTTGGTTAAAGGCAGCGAATAAGTTCTTGATTAGTGATAATGCCGTCAATTTTTATATCATCTTCGGTGGCAGGAATGTTATCCACAACCTGAAAATGATAGGCTAAAGCTATTTTATTTATGGGCTGTTTTAGTTCCGTTAAAAAGCGATCGTAAAAGCCACCACCATAGCCGAGGCGGTCACCGGCTCTATTAAAAGCCAAACCGGGCATTAAAATTAAATCTATTTCCTCGGGGTTTATTTGTTGACAGCCTGTCACCGGTTCCAGAATTTTAAAATAGCCCACATCTAGGTCGTGAAAGCCGTTAATGCGCAACACTTGCATACCGGTTTTTTTAGAGGCTATTTTAGGTACGCAAATGGTTTTGTTGTTGTCTAGGGCAAATTTTATTAAGCGATGGGTATCCACCTCACTGCCAAAACTAACAAAGGTAAAAATAGTGTGGGCATGCTGATAATAATCACTGCTTACCAGTGTGTTAAAAATCTGTTTATCCCAGGCAGCTTTGGTGTCGAGATCTATGGCATCCCTCTGTTCTATAATAGATTGTCGCAGTTTCTTTTTTGCTGCAAAAACCATGGTTAACACCTCCCTGTGCTATTATATACTAATTATTATTTGTTATAGCGTTATATAATAAATAAGCCGCCCTACATATAGTAGAGCGGCATTACTTTTCCACGGGTGATGCAATAGGTTATTGATTCTAAACTGGCAGAAAGATCAACGTTTTGTATATTCACATCCGGTGGTAAATTTAAAGAAGTGGGGGCAAAGTTTAATATGCCTTTAATGTTATTAGCCACAACCATATCTGCGGCCTGTTGGCCATATTGGGGCGGTACAGCGATAATGGCTATTTGAACATCGTAGCGCTCAATAATTTCAGGCATTTGTTCCACAGCCATTACTTCAAGGTCGACTATTTTTTTACCAATCTTGGTTAAGTCGTTATCAAATACCGCTACGATATTAAATCCTCTTTCTTTAAACTCACCATAGGTGACCAGTGCTGAGCCCACCTTACCGGCACCAATAAGTATCACATTCCAAGGGTGAGTCAGGCCTAAGATGTTGGAGATGTAATGCACCAAATCTTGAACTTTGTAGCCAACCCCACGGGTACCAAATTCGCCAAAACTGGAAAGATCTTTGCGCACTTGGGCTGGTTTTACACCTACACCCTGGGCAATATCCCCAGAAGAGACACTATCAATTCCTTTTTTCTCTAATCTCTTCAAATATTTAGAATAGGCTGATAATCTTGCAATGGTAACCTCAGGTATTTTTAGTCCTACCATTCTTTACACCTAGCCTTTTTAGAATTATCTTTATAGATATATCTATTATCAAAATATTGAGGTTTCACTGCAAGGGTTTTAATAAAAAGTGACTATTTTGGGTCAATATTTAGCCAATTTAATGCAACCTTGCAAATCCTCTTACAAAGGCTATTATACCCAAAATACCCAACCAAGCAAAGTAACATAGATTTAAAATTGAGTTTTAACGGCCTGAATTATTGAGAACATGCTAAAAAATAAATAAAAAGGAAATAATTAATATTATCAAGAAAAAGAATAATAGAAAAATAGGAATTAACCAAAACCAATCGAAGCCGCGACTCATAATTGATCCCCCCAATTAGTTTTATTTATTAAAATAAGTTTTTTGTTATAAGGTATGACTACTTATGGCTGGATGTTACATATTTTACCAATTGATTAGTGTTTAAAAATAATTGGCATTCTGCAAAGCAATATTTTAGTTTATAAGGGGAGATTCTTCTTTTTCTTTTTCTTGATCATCTTCGTTCCAGTTGATTAAACCAATACCAATAATATTGTCTACGAAAATGCCAGTGTTGTTTTCTTCGCTACCGAGGACAATCAAGTAGTGGTCTTTGTCATTACCTATTAATTGGTTGTTGGCCACTGGATATACCACTGGCACTGACATGGTATTTATATGAATAACACCATTGGTGAGTATTTTGTTAAAGTGCTCCGATGAAATGGTGATTAAATCCACAATGTTTAAAATAGTTTTGATGGTATATATTGCGCCAGCCAGCTCAATAAATAACACCTTTAATTCTGCCATCTATATCCCTCCATATTCTACTTTATGCAATAGTTTCCATTATGTCACTGACAACGGTAAAGAAAACTTTCAATAAAATAAGTTAATAAGTGTAAAGGAGTGAACAGCATGATTATAAATACCGATGATCAAGGCAGCCAGTTGCCAATTAACAGGGTGCACCGACACTTCAAAGGTAAGTACTACTATGTATTTGCTTTGGCCAAACATACCGAAACGGAGGAGTTAATGGTGGTTTACCAAGCTTTGTATGGAAGTCATCAAATTTTTGTTAGACCCTATAATATGTTTATTGAAGAGGTGCCCGAAGGAAAAGAAAACCCCACTGGACAAAGGTATCGTTTTGAACCTTGTCAGTTGTAATGTTTAATACCAGTTGTTAATTTTTACCTTTGATGTTATAATTGATTTGAAATTAATACTGAGAAACAGGTATTTTAGCATGTAACAAGCTAAAGTTTAAAAGGGAAGCCGGTGTAAGTCCGGCGCGGTCCCGCCACTGTAATGGTGAGGTCTACCACATTAACCACTGGGGTAATACTCTGGGAAGGTGCGGTATACCAATGAACCTAAGCCAGGAGACCTGCCTTGTTTCTACTGCCAAGACCTACGCGGATAGGGAGGAGTGGTACTTATTATGGACTGTCGCCATGATGGTGTAGATATAAAATCCTCTGCTTAGGCTAGAGGATTTTAATTTTTAATTAACAAGAGCTCAAATTTTGATGGTTATTTTTACATAAGTTAAGGAAGTGAATAATAATGATAAAAAATCGGTTGTTAACCTTAGCGCTGGTACTAACCTTGGTGCTAAACATATTTATAGCGTTGCCTGCAGAGGCGGAAACATTAGATGATGCGTTACAATCACTGGTCAATTACTATCAGCAAAACAAACCGCAACCGGATTATTGGGAAGAGGTTGTGGGGTTAAAGCAGGCTGAGCAGGCTGGTAAAGTTGGTAACTTTGATTTTACCAGCTGGTCAGTTGCCATTAATAAAAATACTGATGCGGTAGAGTATGCCTCAGCTATATTGGCGTTGGTGGCCATTGATGCAGATCCGGAAGCCTATGTAGATCAGATTGGTACAGAAATTAACCTTGTACAATGCTTAATTGACAAACAGCAGGCCAATGGTAGTTTCGGTGGCTCTGTCAACAACACTATTTTTGCCATAACTGCCTTGGATCAGGTTAACACTGACAACTATGAATATGATAAAGTAAAGGCTATTAATTATCTAATTGGTCAACAAAAAGCCGATGGTGGTTTTGCTCTATCTGGCAATGTCGGCGATTCTGATGTGACCGGCATGGCGTTGGTGGCTTTGTCCACTGACCAACATGCTGCTGATGATGCCATAGCAAAGGCCATCAACTTTTTGCGTATGGCACAAAATGATTCGGGAGGTTTTGCCTCCTTTGGTTTGGAAAATGCCGAAAGTACAGCCAGTGTGATCCGCGGATTGCTGGCTTGCAACCAAGATATCACAAGCTGGACTAAAAATGATAATAACATCATTAACGCGCTCTTTGCTTTTAGGCTAGCCAATGGTTCCTTCAGTCATTTACACGATGGTAGCAGCAGTGATATGGCTACTCGGCAAGTATTGATGGCGGTGGCTGCCCTAGCTAATCATGGCTATGGTAATTTTCAGTTGGCTGGCCGTGATGACGGTGGTGAACAGGTTGGCACTTCCCAAGTGGAGGTGAGGGTAGAAGGTAAAAACCATACATTAAAGCAAGGTAGCGTTACAGTAAACGGTACTGCATTGGATGCCTTAAAACAGCTGGTAGGGGAGAATAACGTTAAACTCAATCAATGGGGGATGATAGACAATATCCTGGATGAAAGCGGTCAAACATCGGTAATATCGGGCGTTGATACTGCTTGGAAATATTACGTCATTAGGGATGACCAGATAGAAACCACCGCCTTCTCCGTTGGCCCTGATAGCTATAATTTGCAAAGTGGCGATCAAGTTATCTTTTATATCGGTGCCTATGACAATACCACCTGGGTAGATAAGACCTATTTTCCGCTGGTAAAGTTTACAAGGGATGGACAGACGTTAACAGTATCGGTACAAGGTCAGTATTTTGATTGGAACATTAATGATTTGGCAACGGTGCCTGTGGAGGGGGCCACAGTAATATTAAATGACCAGCCGTACACTGCTGAAAAGGGTCAAGTAAAAGTCCCTCTAGCGAACGAAAGGTCTGTTCTTTACCAAGTATATAAAGAACATGCTGCCGGTTATCCTGAGCTTGTCAGAACCTATGGCCAAGTCACCATAACCAGCGATGGTGGTGACATTATTGAAAACAACACCATCTCAGTATATATACAGGTACTGGGTAAAAGTAAAGAAACACTGTTTTCAGGCACTGTAAAAATGCCCAAAGAAAAAGCAAACCCTATCCAGGCTTTAAAAGAAACGGGCCTTTCCTATGATACCAGGTATGGTGGCGCCTATGTTTACAAAATTGAAGGTTTGGCTGAAGACCGTTCCAGTACTGCCGGCTGGAAATTTCAAGTTAACGGGTTGATTCCTAGTGTTTCAGCAATTGATCAGGTGTTGCGTGATGGGGACGACGTGGTATGGTTTTGGGCAGTTGATGCCAATGATGGAGAATTGGTACCAGTAATAGAGTTTCCCGCAGCTCCGGAATTAACTGAAGAACGCAAACAAGACATTGAGCGATCACGGGAAGTGGTTAGAAATGCACTAAAGAATATTGCAGAACAAATAAATTCTGCGCCGCCAGAACATGAACTTTATCACATAGTAGAGCTGGATAACAGTCAAGCGGTTGTCATTAAAACAGACAGTCTAATGTCCGACAAAGAATGGGAACAGTGGCGCGCAATATTATCAGCTAACCAAGTGGTTGTTGAACAACAAGTTAAAGCTGGTGTTGAAGCCACAATAAGTGATAATGCGGAAGAGGTTAGCTTATATATTGGTAATGGTGCGCTGGCCAAAGACACGGCAATTTCTATAAAGGAAAAAAACACCACTGATAATGTTGAACCCTCAACCCACAGCTTAGTCAGTTCGGTGTATAGTTTTACACCAAACGACACCACCTTTGGTAAACCTGTCATTATAAAAATAAAGCTAGCCGATGGCGTGCAGGCACCGGAGGACCTGGTTTTAGCCTGGTACAATGTAAAAACCCAAAGTTGGGTACCAGTGCCCACAGTGGTCAATGTCACCGCTGGGGAGGTAAGCGGATTGATTAACCACTTCACTGATTTTGCGGTGCTGCAACGGAATAAGCAACCATCAACATTTAGCGATGTGAACAGCGACTCCTTTGGCTGGGCAGAGAAACCCATTCAATATTTGTCTATCAAAGGAGTAGTATCCGGTGGCGGTGACAATTTATTTCACCCCGAACAGGTGGTGACCAGGGCTGAGTTTGTATCTATGCTGGCCCGGGCATTGCAATTGCAAACTGATACCGTGACCACTAAATTCTCCGATGTTGATCCAAACCATTGGTGTGCTGCAGAGATTAGTGCTGCGGTGGAGGCTGGTTTAATCAGTGGATACCATGACGGCACCTTTAGACCAGATAATCCTGTCACCAGAGAACAACTGGCAGTGTTTCTTAATCGGGTTTTGGGTTTAAAACCACTGAACCAGCAACTGGATTTTGCTGACCAGGCGGATATCGCCCCCTGGGCTTGGGATTCCGTTTGGGTAGCGGCAAACAACCAGTTGGTTATGGGATACGCAGATGGCACCTTTAAGCCCAAAGATACTGCCAACCGAGCGGAAACAGCAGTGTTTATTTACCGCCTACTAAAACTAAAACCATTGGCCTCCTAGGAGGATAGAGATGAGAAATTTTAAACTACTATTACTGTCAATGCTTGTACTGTTGCTACTGGTAGGTTGTAGCAGTACAACAACGGAAGAAATAATTACAGAAAAGCCAACGGCTAACCCCCCAGTGGTGGTTACCCAAAAGCAATCGCAACCCCAAGCTGCTAGTGAAGAGAAGCCAGCCACTGCTGAAAAGGCGGCCTCATCAGAGGCCGCTGACAAAGCAACTGCTGATTCCCAACCACAACCCAGCGAACAAAAGCCAGCGGCCACAGTTAAACCATCAACCACTCCCACAGCTACCCTTTGGGTTACCAGAGATTTTGGCGCCCAAACCATTGCCGCCAGCCAAGTGGCGGTGGGCGATGGTGGTACAGTAATGGATATCTTAAAGGGTCATACCAAACTAGAAACCCAGTACGGTGGTGGCTTTGTCAGTGCCATTAACGGTTTGGCATCGGGCTATACCGGGCCTGACAAAATTAAGCGGGATTGGTTTTACTACATGAATGGCATTATGACTTCGGTGGGGGCAGCGGATTACCTGCCCACCCCTGGGGAGGTTATCTGGTGGGATTACCATGACTGGGGAAACACCCTTTTTACACCGGCAGTGATCGGTGCTTATCCCCAACCCTTTGTGGGCGGCTACCAAGGCAAGTATGCTGGTACGTTGATATTAACCACTGCGGGATGTGAACAACAGGGACAACAGTTGGCCCAGTACCTGCGCAGTATCGGGGTAAAAAATGTTGAGCAAAAACCCTATAACGAACAATTGCTACTGGCGGATAACAAAATCACCGTGGTGGTTGGATTGTGGCAGCAATTGGCTGCGGATAGTTATTGGCAGGGACTGCAACAGCAACGCAAAAAAACTGGTTTGTTTGCAGAACTAACTGCGGATTATTTTGCTGCTCTCAATATCCAGGGGCAACAGCATCAGCGGTATCAAAACAACACCGGTGCCATAGTGGCCACTGGCAGTGGCATGGGTGATGCCACCCCCCTTTGGCTGGTAACCGGTGTAGATGATGCTGGACTAGCAGGTGCCATTAATGTGTTGACCAACAACCCAGGAACAATTAAGCAGTGCTTAGGGGCGCTGGTGGTGGACGGTAAAGTTGTGCCCTTGCCGGTGGCTAGGTAAGGGTGGCTAAGCATGGATGAGCAGAATAACCATTTATTTCTCCAAACATTACACCCGGCAGCGGTGTTGGCGTACACAGGCTCGATATTTTTACTGGCATTGATGCTAAACCACCCACTGTATTTTGCACTGTTGCTGTTTATTTTGTGGTGGCAGGTGCAGTTGCTAGATGGCTGGGCAGCTTATAAAGTGGTGCTGTTATTTTCACTGACTATGTTTGTCATGGTGGCGTTAATTAACCTACTGTTTAATAAATCTGGCAGTACAGTGTTTTTTGATGGTCCCACCATACCCATTGTGGGTCACATTGCTTTCACGGTGGAAGCGGCAGTTTACAGCATACTGATGAGTATGCGCCTGTTGTTGATAATGACAGTGTTTTATTTATACAACCGCATGGTTAATCCAGACCGGGCCTTTGCCTTCTTTGCCCGTTTTGCCCCTCGGTCTGCGATGTTAATTTCTTTATCCACTCGGTTAATTCCCTATTTGGCAGGCCAGTTAAAACATATTAAGGAAGTGCAACAAACCCGTGGAGTGGTATTCAAGAACAATGGCATTGTGGCCAAGGTTAAGAGCCATTACCCCCTTTTAAAGGTGTTATTGTTGTCGGCGTTGGACAACGCCTTTAACCTTGCCGAAGCCATTCATAGCAGAGGATACGGCTGTGGATCTCGGACCTGTTATAACAGTGAAAAGTACCTCCCCCGGGATGTGCTGGTGCTGGTGACCAGTGTTGCTTGTCTTTTGGCTGGGATGTTATTGTTGGTTAAGGGCTGGGCGGAATTGCAAATTTACCCGGTTATTGGGCTGTTGATTGTTGCTCCAGAACAGGTGTTTTTAATGGCCATCATTAGTTTATTACTGCTGACACCTAGCCTATTGAATTGGGGGTGGCAACACTGGCCTTATTTGAAGTGGCGAATTTAACCTATTATTATGGCGACACCAAGCAACCTATTTTGAACGATATTAACTTACAGATACAACCGGGTGAATTTGTTCTGTTGTTGGGTAAGTCTGGCAGCGGCAAAACCACCCTGCTACGGGCGCTGGCCGGCCTGGTGCCAGAATTTTACGGCGGGTTCATTGGCGGCAACGTATGCTATGGTGGCAAAAATCTTCAGCAGTGGGAAAAGGCTAAGTTGGCAGGAGAAGTGGGTTTTATTTTTCAAGATCCCGAACAACAACTGGTGATGTACAACGTAGAGCGAGAAGTGGTGTTTGGCCTGGAAAACATTGGGGTGCCAGCTGCCCATATAAAACGGCGGGTAATGGAAGTAATGCAATTCTTAAATATCGCTCACCTGAGAAACCGAAATACTAATGAACTTTCCGGCGGCCAGAAACAGTTGGTGGTACTGGCCTCAATTTTGGCCATGCAGCCTAAAGTACTGCTGTTGGATGAACCCACCTCGCAGCTGGACCCAATGGCGGCGGAAGATTTCTTTAATCACCTAAAAAGAATAAATCAGGATTTGGGCATCACAGTGATAATGGCCGAACAACGATTGGAAAGGTGCCTACATTTGGCTGATCGGGTGGTGGTGATTGATCAGGGGAAGTTGACTAACAATGCTCCTCCCAAAGATACCTTAAAGCAACTGAAAGACACTTGCCTTTTGCCAGCCATGAACAGGTTTTTTAATTTGGTCGGCAGTGATGATATGCCGCTGACCATTAACGAAGGGAGAAAACAACTGCAGGCACTGTGCCCGGTTAACAATGGCAGTTGTCTAACCGATCAAGCAATTACCGGCATAAGCACAACCCCATTGCTGACCATTAAAGACATTAGTTATGGGTACAACCAGCAAAGCCAGTTAGCTATTAGAAATCTCAACCTGACGGTGACTGCAGGAGAGTTTGTGGCCGTTGTCGGCGCCAATGGCAGTGGCAAAAGCACACTTTTAAAAAGCATTTGCGGTTTGTTGTATCCGTTACAGGGTAATATTGGTCTTAATGGTGAGGTTGGTTATTTATCCCAAAACCCCAACGACTATTTGTTCAACGACACTGTTTATGATGAAGTGGCCTTTGCTTTTAAGGTGCGGGGTGTTAGGCCCACCCAAGCAGTGGACCAAATGTTAGAGCGACTGGGGTTAAGTGCCGTTAAGGATGTAAATCCTAGGGATTTAAGCAGTGGTCAACGGCAACGGGTAGCTTTGGCCGCAGTAATGGTGCTAGAGCCAAAACTATTGCTTTTAGATGAGCCCACCCGGGGCTTAGATATCATCACAAAAAGGCACCTGGCTGATTATTTGTGTAGTTTGACGAAGCAGGGGACTGCTGTGATCATGGTCACCCATGATATTGAATTCATTGCAGAATACGCCAGCCGAGTGGTGGTGATGTTTGCCGGAGAAATTATTGCAGACGGTAACAAACGGCAGGTACTGGATAATTCCTTATATTATGCACCGCAGCTAAACAAATTATTTTCTAATCTGTGCGGCGGTGTAATTACGTTACAAGATGCAATTGATGTTTTTAAAGGGTGGCAGAACGGGGTGGGCCAAACATGGATTTAAACTGGCCGCTGCTGACGCTAGCCATGGCGGTGTTAGTTTTAGTTAGCTTCTTCTGGCGCCTTGAAAAAAGCAGGCCCTCGGCTAAAGAAATTGCGGTATTGGCCACGCTGGCGGCACTGGCAGCGTTAGGTCGAGTCCCCTTTGCGGCCATTCCCAATGTGCAACCCACCACCTTTTTAGTACTGATATCAGGCTATGTATTTGGTTCTAGGGCAGGTTTTACAGTGGGTGTGCTGGCGGCCCTAACCTCCAACTTTTTCTTAGGGTTAGGGCCTTGGGCACCTTGGCAGATGTTGGCTTGGGGTTTGGCTGGCTTGACCGCCGGTTGGTGGGGGCGTTTGCAGAGTAGCGCCAATATTGGTTTTTTAGTAATCTTTGCTGTTGCTTGGGGCTACCTTTATGGTGCCATCATGAACCTGTGGCACTGGCTAACCTTTATTTATCCCCTTAACTGGCAGACCTTTGCCGCCACCTATGCAACCGCCATTTGGTTTGACACGTTACACGGGTTGGGTAATGGAGTATTTATGTGGTTAATGGGGAAGGAATTTATTAAAATATTACAGCGCTATAAAAAGCGGATGGTAGTAAAAACAATAGTAAGGAGAGGAGAAAGATAGGTATGAAACAGGCCACTAACAGAATAGCGGTTGCGCTAATTTGTCTGCTATTAATGCTAGTTTTTAGTGTTAATGGTGCTTTAGCCGCCACCGTCAGTAAGGTTGATTTAACAAAGGTAGAGACCGAAAAGGCCATCAGCGGCAGCGTTACCTATTTGCAAAAGCAATTGCAGAATAGTGCTTATCGGGGTCTATTGTCCTGGCCGTTGTTGGGGCTATATGCCGCTGGGCAACCAGAAACTAACCAACAGGAATTAATTACCGGATTATCAAACACTGATTATCAACGCGGCATTATTGGGGCACTGGCCAGCCAAAGGGACCCCAATAATTATGATGGTAAGCAATTGGTGACCGCTGTTAAAGCTTCACAAATGGCCAACGGTAAGTTTGCCGATACCATAACCGGTGAAGGGGAGCAATTGATTAACGCCCATGTATGGGCCATTATTTCTCTTTATACCGCTGGTGAAGCTATTCCCAACCCAGAAAAGGCTTTGGCGTGGTTAACGGCCCAGCAAAATTTTGATGGTGGTTTTAGTATTGACACTACGTTGACGGAATCTGACATTGATATGACCGCCATGGCGGTTATGGCCATGGCTTGTTTGGGACAGGATAGCAGTTATCCAGCAATTGAAAAGGCACTGGCTTACTTAAAGGCGCAACAAAACAGCGACGGTAGTTTCGGCCTTTGGGGTAGCGCCACCACTGAAGCGGCAGCCCAGGTGGTGCAGGCATTGATAATGTTAGGCATAGATCCCACTGGGGAAGAATGGACTAAAGGCGGCGGCAATCCAATTACCAGTATGCTAAAATTCCGGCTGCCCAATGGGGCCTTTTCCCATGGCAGCGAGATGTTGCCAAACGATATGGCCACTGCCCAAGCCCTGATAGCGCTAATAGATTACAGCACCGGCCAGTCTATTTATCAGAAACTCCACTTACAAAACAGTCCACTGAATCAACAACCACTTAAAAAAGTGGATACTATTTGATCAGTGCTTTCATCCGGTGGGTGTTTTAATAGTAGCACTGCCGCTGCCGTTGCATAATTTAAACTAACTTTTTGATTGTGGCGTGCAGTTTGGTGGTCAAATAGCGCCAAGGACATTTCAGTTACATTAAGCCCCAAGGAATCTAAGCTGTATCTCATTTCCTGGGGCTTTTTACAATAAGATTGCGACTTGCTTTTTCGTGTACAGGGTTTACATAACCCACAACTGTTGTTTGCGATTAATCTGCCGGCATAGTTTTTTTCCAACTGGCGCATAAGTTTATTTAATCTTGATCTAAGGATTGTATTGGCAATCCTTTTTTTCATTGCCAGAGTTTTTACATAGGTAATTTGATCCAAATGGCAATAGAATAAGGCCACCAAAGCGCAAGGATAGCCCTTGGCGTATTGAGAAAAGGTAAGGTTGTGTGGCGGGCAACTCCATTTATTATTATAGTTGTGACAGCTGGGTTGGCAAAAATGCTGTTTTTCAAATTTAATTAATCTTTTAGTGCTGGTTAGCACGGTTTTTACATTGATCAATAGCTTGGCGCTGGGTGTTTGAGTGGTAAAGGTGAATTCAGACAATTACTGGCCCCCTCCGTTAAATTAAAATAGTATTTTTCTATATAATAACTCTAAAATAGCGCAATCTTACAAATTTTTAATATTAAGGTTAAAAATTTTGTGTAAATCATCCAAAAAATGTTGAAGAAGTACTATACAAAAATTAGTTTGTGCTATATAATACAAACAAGGAAAGACGAATGATCAATAAGCTAATCAGTTGATAAGTTAAATAATTTAATACTAGAGGGGTGATGAAATGGAGAAGCCATCCAATATTCATCCAAAGTTAAAATTACTTATATCAGTGGCGGAAGGCATTGTGCAAACCTTTGGCAAAAACTGTGAAGTGGCCATACATGATTTACTTAGACCAGAATCCTCCTTAATTTATGTGACCGGCACTGTTACCAACCGTAAAATTGGTGCTCCGGCAACAAATATTGTGCTAGAGAATTTGCGTAAACATGGTCATGATTGTGAAGATTTAATTGGTTATAAAAATGTAACCAAAGATGGCCGAGTGCTTAAATCATCTACTATTTATGTCAGAGATGATGATGGTAAAATTATTGGTTGTCTCTGCATAAACTACGATATTTCCGAGTTGATTGTTCATAAAAACTATATGGAACAATTTATGGCCTTTGGTGAAAAGTTTCAAAACGAAACCAGCGAATTTTTTGCTTCAGATATTACTGAAGTGCTGGATAACATGATTGAACAGGTAATTGCTAAAACCGCACTTCCGGTGGCAATGATGCAAAAAGAAGATAAAATAAGTGTTGTTTTAGAACTGGATGACAAAGGAGTGTTCATGATTAAAGGGGCGGTTGACAAAGTAGCTGCCATGTTGGGGGTGTCCAGGTACACCATCTACAATTACTTAGAGGAAGGCCGGTCAATCCGGACTAACCATAAATTAATTTAACAACTTTGGAGGCGAAAACAAATGGACAAGGTTATCATTAAAACAGACAAAGCACCAGCAGCAATTGGTCCCTATTCTCAAGCAGTAAAAGTTGGTGACTTTTTGTTTATCTCTGGTCAAATCCCCATTGATCCCGCCACTGGCAATATTGTGGATGGCGATGTGCAGGTACAAACTAAACAGTGCATTAACAATTTAAAAGCAATTTGTGAAGCCGCTGGTGCATCTTTAAAGGATGTTGTGAAAACATCAGTATTTGTTAAAGACATGAATGAATTTGCTAAAGTAAATGAAACTTACGGCGAATTTTTTCAAGAGGATGCTCCCGCCCGGGCTTGTGTTGAGGTGGCTTGTTTACCCAAAAATGTAGCGGTGGAAATAGAGGCAATTGTATTAATTAAATAATAATTAATTATATAAAGGAGTGACTGACAACATGAGTTATGTAACCCACTTAGAATGTGCAAAATGCGGCAAACACTACAACAGTGAAGAAGTACATCAATTATGTGAATGTGGTGGCCCACTGGTAGTGCAATACGACTTGGAAAGTATTAGGAAGAATTTTCACAAAGAGGATCTAAAAGATCGCGAACCATCATTGTGGCGCTACTGGGAGTTGCTACCTGTAAAGGATAAAAAGAACATGGTTTCATTGGGTGAAGGTATGACTCCAATGATTAAAATGGAAAAAGCCGGCCCTGATATTGGTTTAAACAACTTATATTTAAAGGACGAAGGTATTATTCCTTCCGGTACCTTTAAGTCAAGAGGTGCCACTGTAGGGGTTTCTAGAGCCAAAGAACTGGGTATTAAAACACTGGCTATGCCCACCAATGGTAACGCTGGGGCTGCTTGGTCTACCTATGGAGCCAGAGCTGGCATTAAGTCTGTGATTGTAATGCCTGAGGATGCGCCAGAAATTACCCGTAACGAATGTGCCATCACCGGTGCCGATCTGTACCTGGTTAACGGGCTAATCAGCGATGCTGGTAAAATTGTAGCTCGGGCAGTGAAAAAATACGGTTGGTTTGATGTATCCACATTAAAAGAGCCTTACCGTATCGAAGGTAAAAAGACCATGGGTTTAGAAATTGCCGAGCAATTTAACTGGCAAGTGCCCGATGTAATTCTGTACCCCACTGGTGGCGGTGTAGGCATCATCGGTATTTATAAAGCACTGAAAGAGCTACAAGCCATTGGTTGGATCGGAGAAAAAATGCCACGTTTAGTTGCAGTACAAGCCACCGGTTGTGCGCCAATCGTTAAAGCATGGCAAGAGAAGAAAGCCGAATCCGAATTCTGGAACAATGCTTCAACCTGCGCCTTTGGTATTACTGTTCCTAAAGCGTTAGGTGACTTCATGGTGCTGGATGCCATTTACAAAACCGATGGTTGCGCCATTGCCATCAGTGATGAAGATCTCTTGCAAGCCCAAGCAGAACTGGCCGCCAAAGAAGGTGCATTTGTTTGCCCCGAAGGTGCATCACTATATGCTGCAGCTAAGCAATTAAAGGCAGATGGCTGGTTAAAGGCCGACGAAAAAGTGGTGCTGTTAAACACTGGTACTGGTTTAAAATACCCAGAAACAGTAAATGTAGAAGTGCCAGTACTACAACCAGACCAAGATATTCCAGAAGCCTAGCATTTAATTAACATTTAAATAAAAAACCCCCCCGGTAAGTATAGCCATACTTACCGGGACCAAAAAATAAGAAAGTTAACTAATATATAATATATTAAACTGGCGAAATGAGCAATAGCATGTTATATGATTCCCCCAACTAATTATAAATTGATAAAGAGTGGAGGAAGTAAAATGGGAGAAAAAAAGAAAATGGGACTGCCGGCCAAAATGGGTATTGGTATGGCCGCTGGTATTGTTGCCGGCGTAATTATTCAGAGTGCTGGCTGGAGTGTAGATTTTATTAAACCCTTTGGTGATTTATTTATACGCCTAATTCGCATGGTAGTTCTTCCGCTGGTATTTGCTTCGCTGGTTGCCGGTGCTGCCAGCATGGGTGATGCCCGCAAACTGGGCAGTGTGGCCACTAAGAGCTTGAGTTGGTACTTTGCCACCACCGGTGTGGCGGTAGCTCTGGGGCTATTATTTGCTAATATCTTTAAACCTGGTGTTGGTCTAAATATGTCCACCGAGGGATTAACAGCCAATGAAATTGCCCCCCCCAGTGTAGTAGACACTTTGTTAAACATCGTTCCTATCAACCCAATACAAGCCTTTGCTGAAGGCAACCTTCTGCAAGTTATTTTCTTTGCCATTTTCTTTGGATTTGCTCTCAATGCTTTGGGCGAAAAGGGCAAACCATTGTTAAACTTATTTGAATTAGTGACAGAAACTATGATTAAACTAACTAACACAGTTATGGGCTATGCCCCCATTGGTGTATTTGCTTTAATTGCTTACACTGTGGCGCAAAATGGTCTTTCAGTGTTAATGCCTTTAATGAAGTTGGTTGTGCTGATGTATGCTGTTGCTATAATCCATGCATTACTGGTTTACATTTTACCGTATAAGTTATTTACTGGAAAGTCCATTAAAGATTATTTTAAAGCCGCTTCGGAGCCACTTTTGGTTGCCTTTACAACTTGCTCCAGTGCAGCTGCTTTGGCTTTGAATTTAAAGTCATCACGTAAACTAGGAGCTTCCAAAAACGTATCTAGTTTTACCATTCCATTGGGTAACACTGTAAATATGGATGGGGCGGCTATTTACCTTGGTATTGCGGCAGTGTTTGCTTCCCAAATTTATGGCATGTCGTTAAGTGGAACAGAACAATTAACTATCCTGTTAATGGCGGTGCTGGCTTCGATAGGTTCTGTTGGCGTACCTTCAATGGCATTGGTGGTTATGACCATGGTATTTACCTCCGTTGGTATACCATTGGAGGCCATTGCTTTGGTGGCAGGGGTAGACAGAGTGCTGGATATGGCCCGTACTTGCTTAAATGTAATGGGTGACAACGTTGCAGCGGTATTAGTTTCCAAGTGGGAAGGCGAATTGGCAGAAACTGATTTTACAGTTGGAGAAGATACTGCAAACGCATAAGGATATTATTTACAATCGCTAATGCAAGAACCCCTTGTGCCAATACAAGGGGTTCTTTAATCTGTTAACTATTATTTTTCATAGCCGCCGTAGTAGCCGCCGTATCCGGGCATTCCCATTAATAAGAGGATCAAAACCAGGAACACGATAAAGGAATTATTTTGGCCATAACCACCGTAGTAACCCATACAAGCATCTTCCTCCTTTTTCAAAGTTAATGTATTGTATGGCAGTTGCACCAATAGTGTTACAATCTAAAAAATTGTTTTTGCATGAAAGAATACTTTGTATACATAATAATTATTGTAATACCATTGACATTTTAATGAAATAGATTAAACTAAAACGTAGGTTAGTAATAGTCTCTTAAAATCTGCATATAGGAAGGAAGAATTAATTTTGACAATGAAAAAAGCACTGACAATTGCGGGTTCAGATAGTAGTGGTGGCGCTGGAATACAAGCGGATTTAAAGACCTTCCAAGAGCGCGGGGTTTATGGCATGACCGCCGTTACCACCATAGTGGCTATGGACCCAGCTGATTGGAGTCACAAAGTTTTTCCCCAACCAGTGGAGGTGGTAACTGAACAACTTAAAACCATTATTGCCATTGGTGTAGACGCTTTGAAAACAGGTATGTTGGGATCGCCAGCATTAATTGAATTGGCGGCCCAAACAATAGAAGACAACAAGTTGCAAAATGTAGTTATCGACCCAGTGATGGTTTGTAAAGGGGTAGATGAAGTACTGCAGCCAGAAAACACCGTCAGCCTAAGGGATGTTCTGGTGCCAAAGGCCACCATTGTTACCCCTAACCTATTTGAAGCCGCCCAATTGGCCGGGCAAGGGCCAATTAAAACCTTAGATGAGATGAAAGTAGCGGCCGAAAAAATTCGTGCCTTAGGAGCAAAATATGTATTGATTAAAGGTGGGTCTAGGCTGGAAGGAACGGGAGCTATTGATTTATTGTTCGACGGTGAAACCTTTGAAATTTTAGAGAGCGAAAAAATCAGTACCACCTTTACCCATGGGGCCGGTTGTACCTATTCAGCGGCCATTACTGCTGAATTAGCCAAAGGCAAATCAGTCCGTGAAGCCGTAAAAACGGCTAAAGCCTTCATTACTGAGGCCATCAGACACTCATTTAAATTAAATGAGTTTGCTGGCCCCACCAATCATGCTGCATATCGAAAAATTGAAGAGCGAAAGTAAAAATTATAATAAGCTCGCGTTGGCGAGCTTTATTTTTAAATGAGGTGTTATAACATTTGTCAAAAAACACGCCGATAATTAATGCGTTGAAGAAGTATATTGATGAAGCTGTCATTCGTTTTCATATGCCTGGTCATAAAGGCACCGCCTTTAGCACGCAAGCATTGGTGGAGCTGTTGGGTAGCAGGGTTTTTCAGGTCGATGTTACCAACGTTCCCGGTATGGATGATTTACACCAGGTACACGGTATTATTAAGGAAAGTCAACAACTGGCAGCCCAGACCTACGGCGCGGATAATACATATTTTTTAGTCAACGGTAGTTCCAGTGGACTGCAAGCGTTAATTATGGCCACCTGCAATCCAGGTGATAAAATTTTAGTGCCGAGAAACATGCACCGCTCAATTTTAAGTGGCATCATTTTAAGTGGAGCAATTCCGGTATTTTATTTGCCAGAATACAATAATGACTACAAGCTGTTATTGGGTACACCGCCAGAGACCATTAAACATTACCTGAACCAGGTCCCAGATATTAAGGCAATAATGCTAGTTAATCCCACCTATTATGGCATCACTTCGGATATTGGTGCCATTGCTGAAATTGCCCATACCTACAATGTTCCACTGTTAATTGATGAAGCCCATGGGCCGCACCTGGCCTTTCATCAAGAGTTGCCCGGTAGCTCGTTGACCTATGGTGCCGATGCCACCGTCCATGGCTCCCACAAAATCTTGCCTGCCTTTACCCAAGCGTCGATGCTACATTTAAAAGGGCAACGGGTGAACCATGAACGGGTGGAGGCAGCCTTGAGGATATTGCAGAGCACCAGTACATCCTACCTGCTGTTGGCATCTTTGGAGGGAGCCAGGGCCTTTATGGAAGAACTGGGCCAAGCAGTGTTGCAGGATGCCTTGGACAAGGCAAGCTATGTACGCCAAGCCGTTAACAAGATTGACGGTTACACCTCCTTTGGTCAAGAGATAATTGGTAAGCCCAGCGTCTTTGGTTTAGATTTGACCAAGGTAACCATTAATGTTACTAATCTAGGCATTTCCGGCACTTGGGCCGAAAGTTTTTTAAGAAAAGAACACAATATCCAGGTGGAAATGTCCGACCTGTATAACCTGCTGTTAATCGTTGGGGCGGCCAATACATACCAGCAATTGGACCATTTTATCAATGCTTTAAAAGATATGGCTAACCATCGGCCTGACTATAGTAAAACTATTGCTCTGATAAACAGCATTAATGCTGTTTGTAATCTCCCAGAACTGGTTATATCACCCCGAGAGGCCTTTGCGGCCCCCAAGGTAGCTATACCTTTGGAGCAATCTGCCGGCAGGATAAGTTCAGAAATTGTTGCCTGTTATCCCCCGGGTATTCCCATCATTTGCCCAGGGGAAGAAATTACTGATGAAATAATAAACTACCTGGTGGCCATGCGAGAAGTGGGGGTGCATTTCCAAGGCTGTAACGACCCAAGTTTGCAAACCATAGGTGTAATTAGCATGGCTGTTTAAAATAATAAACCACCTCAAGGGGTGGTTCATGTGTTTATATATTGGTATAGCGATTATTCTTATGTAATATATTACTAGTGGAGTGGTTATTTAAATGGATTTGCAAATTAAAAACCCCTTTGGTGCTAGAATACTTAAAAGTGGATTGGCAGTAGGTTTGGCCCTCTATGTGGCTACCCTTATTCAGGCTGAGCCTAAAATGTTTGCAGCAGTCAGCGCCTTAATGAATATTAAACCATCCATATATCGTTCATTTTTAAATGCTAAAGAGCAAATTTTATCGCACCTGGTTGCAGTAGCCTTGGCGATAGTATTTGGCTACCTGGTGGGTAACGGCCCCATTCAAATGGCTGCCGCCACAGTGCTGGTAATTGCCATTAACCGCAGGCTTGGCTTTAACCAAACCATCAGCATGGCTGTGGTGGCAGCAATTTTTGTGCTGGATGCTCCGCAAAATAAGTTTGTTTTACATGCCGTTGATCGTTCTTATATCATCTTTATTGGCTTAATTGCCGCACTAATTGTTAATATTATTGTGGCTCCGCCCAAATATAATAATAAATTAATAGAAACCTTAAAAACCCTCAATGATCAAACTGCATTATTTTTTAATCAATCGATATTAAATTTTATTAACCTAAAGGTAAACCCCGATGAATTTAATGCGCAAAGAACGTTGGTGAAGAGTTTATTAAGGGAAAGCCGCTTCTACTTAGAACTTTATAAAGAACAGCTGGGCAGTGCTGCTGAAACAGATAAAAGTGTAAAAATTTATGAAAGATACATAGATTACAATGCTAATATTTACCACAGCAGTCGGGACACCTATGTTGCTACAGAGCAAAGAATTTCCTGGCGGGCAGAATCCGGTAACCCACCAATAACCGCTGAGTTTAAAGATATCTTAAAAATTTTGGAACGTGGTTTGAGTTCCTTTGAAAACTTAAATACTCAGTTACAGAAGGCAGTGTTGGAAAATGAAAAACCAAAAGTATTGGCCATTAGTGACAAACTTTGGGAAGAAATGAGCATACACATTGATAAGTGGCATACCCAAATAACTGGGGCCCATTTTCTGCATGCCCTGATGAATGTTTCAGCCGTTGCCTATGACATTAAATTAGCCTGCCGAGGAATAAAAGAGTTTTTAGCTGATATTAGATAAGTAAAGCAGGGACGGTTAAAATTAAACCGTCCCTGTTTCTAATTGGGGTATAAAGATAGATTTAACAGTTTTTCGCTGTTTTTTCGAGGTTAGAATGTACAAAATATCGTTTTCTGCAAGGGTAGTGGAGCCACTGGGAGTAATAATTTTATCGTCCCGAATCACCGCTGTAATTAAAGTGCCATCGGGTAGTACTAACTCTTGAATTTCCTTATTTATGGTGTTAGAACCTTTTTTGATTATAATCTCAATAATTTCTGAGTTTGTCTTACCCATGGAAACCAGTTCAAAGCTATAGGGTGAGGTTACTTTTTCACCTTGGGTTAAACCCAGCTTGTCAGCTAAAGTGGAAATGGTTGTTCCCTGTACAACGCAAGAAATTAAAACAACGAAGAAAACAATGTTAAAAATCAATTGACTGTTTTCTACTCCAGCAACCATTGGGTAAGTTGCCAGTACAATGGGAACAGCACCCTTTAGCCCAGACCAAGAGATAAATATTTTTTCTTTTAACGTAAAGCCCATTTTAATCGTACATAAAAAGACACCAATTGGCCGGGCCACGAATATTAGCATAACAGCGATAGCTACTCCTTGCCAAGCAATGGCACTTAACTGCTCAGGGAACACCAACAGACCCAGCAGGATGAACATTAATATCTGCATCATCCAAGCAAAGCCCTCATTAAATCGGAAAATGGAATGACGGAAGGTTAAATCAGAATTTCCTACATAAACACCCATTATATAAACTGCAAGGATACCACTGCCCTTTAATAAAGCGGTGATGCCAAAAGTTAAAATGGCAAGCCCCATTGCCAGTACTGGGTATAACCCTGATGAATCGAGGTTGATTTTGTTTATAACCCACACTGCCAATTTTCCCATGGCTAATCCGAAAATTACTCCTAATCCCATCTGTAAAACAAAGGATAGGATGGCCCCCCAAATGCTTGTTTGTGGGTCCTGAATCAAGCTAATACAAGTTAAGGTGAGGATAATGGCCATGGGGTCGTTGCTTCCGGATTCAGCCTCTAAAGTAGTAGAAATTCTGGGCTTGACATTTTGACTTCCCATCACTGCGAATACAGCGGCAGCATCTGTAGAACCTACGATGGAGCCAAATAATAATGCTTCTAACCAACCAACATCTAGAATGAACTTGGCAAAAAAGCCAACTACTAACGTTGTCAATATTACGCCAAAGGTGGCCAACGTTAAGGATGGGGCGAGGACGGGTTTGACATGATTCCACTTGGTTTGCATACCACCGTCAAACAAGATCACAATCAGGGCTAAGGTGCCAAACAATTGAGCTAAAACAGCATTATCAAAGTAAATAAATTCGCTGAGAACCATACCGACGGCAAGATAAAGAACTAGCGAAGGGACTCCTAGTCTGGAAGAGAATTTGGTGGTTAGAACACCAACTACAAGTAGGACGGATAATAAAAGGATAGAACTTTCAATAGCTATAGTAACTTCTCCTCTCTCGATTATATTTGCCGTACATAATTATAACATAAAAAGCAAGTCAGGTGAACTGATATTTAAACAGAAAGATTATTAATTGACAAAAATATTTCAAGACTATATAATTAAATAAAATAATATTTTTAGGGAGTATTAATAATATGGTTGATAAAAGACAGGTTGTTATTGAATTAGGAAACCTAATGAATCAGGTGGCTAAGGAAAGCAACTGTCAGCTGAAGAAGTTGTTGGGACAGCTAGAAAGTAGCATTACACCTAGTCAGTATATCATATTGAAGGTTATTGAGAGCAATAGTAATTGCAAAGCTGCAGACATTGCCCAAATGTTGGATATATCCCCTGCGGCTACCACTAATGTTTTAGATCGATTATGTCACGGTGGTTGGATAGAAAGAATCAGAAGCGACAAGGATCGACGGGTAGTATGGTTAAAACTGACAGCTGTTGGTCAACAACGATTAAAGGCCATTGATGAAAAGAAAGTTGATTTGATGATGGAACAATTTAAAAACATTACCGAAGAAGAAACAGTGTTCGTAAAGAAAATTTTTGAGAAGTTATTGCAAAAACAAGGGGGAAGCTAATGGAGACATTAAGTATTTTTTTACAAATAGTATTTTTTTATTTGATTATTAATACAATAATTCGTATGTTTATGCAATTTAAGATGGCTAAAAAGGTGAAAGAGCAGGCCTTGAACGAAGAGTTAAATAGAGTGGCTGAACCAGTAAAAATAGTGGAAGAAATGGTGCACGATAAAATATGTGGGGTCAACCTACCTAGATCTAAATCATATATAATAGTAAAAAATGATCATGAACACTACTTTTGTAGTTGGGAATGTAGACAAAAGTTTTTAGACAGCGTAACTTTAGAAGGGGCCGGAAACGTAAATTAACAGAATAATGCATTTAAAGGATAATTAACGGCGGCCGTCAATTTAATGTTAGCGTAGCGGCAATATGGCGACACAGAAACACCAATCTTAAAGGTTGGTGTTTTTTTAATCCCTTTTAATGGTGCCGAATAAAACCATGTTTGAAATAGCAACCTCTGACGACAAAAATGAAGAAATCTGTAATGAACAAAATAACAATCTACATCCCTGTCATTGGTTTTGCCAGTGCAGTTGAACTTAGCTATAAATCTGCTACTCCTGGTAATAATAAAGCTAACTATGAAATTGTATTTAGAATGTATAACTTTTCTATCCTGGAAGGGGAATTAATATTGAAACCAAAATGGGGCTTTTTTCTAACTTTAATCATTGGTTTTAGCATAATACTATCCGGCTGTATGGCTGATAAGAAAATTATTGAAAATGCTTCATATATAGGTTCAGATGCCTGTATTAGTTGCCACCAAAATATTGCCGGTCACTACGCTATGACAACTCACGCCAAAATTTTTAATAGCGTAGATAAATATCCTGTAAACTGGGATCAAAATGTCACTATATGGGCCAGTGCCGAGGGGGAAGATCTGCAAAGCACAGAATTAAATTTGAAAAACTCCCTAGGAGTAATGCTAGATCACTATGTGGTCAGTGAAATAGATGGAATTCCAGGTTTTCACAGAGTAGCTGCTTTAGAAAAAACCGATGCTGGTTATGAGCTAAAACCCATAGACCTAAAGGATGGCAATGAAACGGATTGGGTTGCCAAAAGTTATTCTCATTGCGTAGATTGCCATAGTCCTGGATTAAATGTTGAAGGAGTAAAATTAGCAAACTTTGAACCAGGTCTAAGTTGCGAAACCTGCCACGGACCTGGATCTGTCCATGCCCAAACAAAAAAACCAGAAACTATTATTACTAATCAGGATGCCTGTATTAAATGTCATACCCTTGGAGAGCCAGCGCAAGCCGAAAATGGAGATTTTTTAATTGCTGATACCCATTATGGGGTTCGGAATTGGCTTGCTTCTGACCATTACATTAGCGGCTATTTAGATTGTTTAAGTTGTCATATTCCCCACAGCACTAATAAGCAAGGGCGCATGTTAAAACAAGACTCCTTTAAGGAAAACTGTGCCAGTTGCCATGGACGAAGGAAATTTACTCAAGATGAAATAATGTGGAAAAACCCTACCGATCTTCGCGGTCATTTTACCCGGGACCATAGTTTTGGCAAGCTCCTATATGAAGATTTAGGGGATGATCCAGAGACTAAAGAAATTGAAATAACCAATCCCGAAGCCATTGAAATAATTAAGAACTCATCCAAAGGGGGGGAGTAAAATGATTACACTAAACAATTTTTATATCAATTATATTGGGATATTAATATTAATTGCAACTGCCGGGGTACTTATCTTGGCGGTAGCCCATTATATTATAATTGGCCCCAATGTAAAAAGGTTAGGTGAATTAGAGCCGGAAGTACAAAGACTTAACTTGCTAGAAATATCTTCTCATTTAGTAAGAATGGTGAGCACCATCATTCTAGCCACTACCGGCATAGCCTTTGCTGTTTACAATACCCTTGGTGTAAGTTATCAATTTCTTTTACATATCCACCTATTTTTTGCGGTACTATTTGCCATTTCATCGGTAGTATCAATCCTAATCTGGATTAAAGATAATACCTTTAAAAAGTATGATTGGGAATGGTTTAAGGTAATGGGAGGATATCTAACTAAAAACGAAACCCATGTACCCGCTGGCAAATTTAACGCCGGACAAAAACTTTTTTACTGGGTTACCACTATTTTAAGCGTTTTTATCATATATTCCGGTTATTTATTAGCCTATCCTGGTCAATTTTCAGTCCCTGCGGTATTGTGGGCAGCCATTGTTCATGGTGTTTCAGCAGTTATGCTAATAGCTGTAGTTATAGGCCATGCTTACTTAGGTAGCTTTGCTAATCCAGGAACATTTGGGGCCATTACCCATGGCAGGGTAGCCAAAGAGTGGGTTGAAATTCATCATCCTAAGTGGGGCAATTAATATATATTACTAACACAGAGCATACAAAAGGGCTGTTGCAAAGTTTTGCAACAGCCCAATCTCTTTGTTAGCAATTTTTTCAAATTTCAAGTGGTTTCACTTTTAAATCCTTGATAAAATAAAATTGGTGCCGAAGGCGGGAGTCGAACCCGCACGGTTGTTGAGACCGCCGGATTTTGAGTCCGGTGCGTCTGCCAGTTCCGCCACTTCGGCACGGCTGATTTTTAACTAACAGGTTGTTTGCCTGTCAGCAGAGTTAATATTACCATACTACAAATTTAAAGTCAACAAAGTTTTGTAAAGAAAATTAATTCCTATGGACAAATGGCTATCTAATCGGCATAATATTAGGGAGAATATCTTATACAAATTAGTTTTAAGTGCAAACATTTACCTTAACTGCTAGGATTTTAACAAAGGACAAGAAGCATTTCTGTCGAATAGTTTTTATTAGGTAAAATATTTCTAACTCAGTTAAAAAATTAGTTAAATAGTTTCTAAATTAATGTTTGGTTTGATTTTTGGGTTTACGAAGGGGGATTTATTCTTGTCTATTACTGACAAGGAACTTATCGAAAAAAGTTTATCCGGTGATTACATAGCTTTTGAAGAACTAATACATAAGTATGAAAATAAGGTATATACCGTAGCTTATCGCTTTATGGGCAACCATGCCGATGCCTGTGATTTGGCTCAAGAGGCCTTTATAAAAATGTATCAGGCGTTGCCGAAGTTTAGAGGCGATTCTAGTTTTATGACTTGGATATATCATATTACTGCTAATGTATGTCGGGATGAGTTGCGCCGGCGGCAAAAAAAGCAAACTTTGTCATTGGATGATGATAGTGATGATAATGTAGCACCCAAGTTTACCATTGCCAGTGATGAACCAGGACCAGAGGAAATAATAGAGAGTTTAGAATTAAGCACCCAGGTACAACAGTGCTTAAATATGCTGAGCGAAGATTACCGCTTGATTTTAATTATGCGAGAAATCCAAGGCTTGTCTTATGATGAAATTGCTGAGACTATGAATATCTCTTTAGGCACTGTGAAATCAAGATTGAGCAGAGCTCGTTCAGTTTTCAAGGAAAAAATTACTCCAATTCTGGAACAATCTACAACCCGTCCTCGTCAAACTAATAGGGAGAGGATGATACTATGAAGTGTCAGGATGTGTGTGAAAATTTATCGGCTTACCTAGATGGTGAACTTGACAAAGGCGAAGCCAGCAGTATAGCCGCCCACTTGATGGCATGTCGTAATTGTAGGAATGAGTGGGAACAATTAAATACAGCCAGTGCTTTGCTCCGCGAATTGCCGGAAATTGAGCCACCACCTGAATTCATGCTTGGTTTAAGTGAAAGATTAGCTGCTTTGCCAATGACGGTAGCAGATGAAGAAAAAACTTCACTTTCGCATCGGATACAACGGATGGTGAAAAAGCCTTGGTACAAAGTTGCCGCAGCGGCAGCGATGTTCGGTTTAGCTTTTGGGATTACTCAACTGTGGGATAACGGCAATAGTAACATTATTAACCATCCGGAAATTAATCCAATGGTAATCACTGAAACGCAGCCCAAGGGCAGTGATAACGGATCTATGCCGGTAGTTAACAGAATTAATGATGAACAACAGTTGCCAAATGACGATACAACTGTAAAAACAGAGCCACAAAATACTGAACCGGGGGCACAGGCATCTACAAATAAGGATAAAGTTGATAAGACACCTAAGGAGGAGTCCCCTAAAGCGCCCGCGGCCTATACTGAAGCTGTTGATGATCCAACTATGACAGCTAGCACCCTTGCGGCTAACATTTATACCATGTCCATTCAAATAGCGGTAACAGAAGATGATATCGCCGTTGCTGAACAAGCGGTGCGTGACATCAGTGCTAAGTACAATGGTAAGCTGCAACAAACGGGCAGTGAATTTAATATTAAATTCCCACGGCAAGGCACAGACATATCATTATTGTTACCAGAATTCAAGGCTGTTGGTGAAGTTAGCACCGTTCCCATGAAGGATGTGATCGGGGAATATCGAGAGCAAATTAATAAGCTGGAACAAACAAAGGCAGATTTAGCTAAACAATTAGAAAATAGCAAAACAAAAAATGCTGATAAACTGCAGCAACAAATTAATCAAGTGCAAAATGAAATTAATCAAAAACTTGCTGAAGTTAAAGAACTATCAAATTACATCAACATTAATGTTAAACTGGTGGCCTAGGTAAACTTGTCCAGTAAGTAGTTTATACTACTTACTGGTTTTTTGTTTTTATTGACTAATTAATACCAGAGCAGGTACAATATGAGAGATGTTAAATAGACAACTTATGAAAGGGGGTATAGTCAATGAAGGAAAGAGTGGAAGAGGCATTAGCTAAAGTACGTCCATTTCTCCAACGGGATGGTGGAGATGTTCAACTGGTGGAAGTAACCGAGGACAATGTAGTAAAAGTAAAATTAAAAGGTGCTTGCCATGGCTGACCTGGCGCAGCCCAGACCCTAAAACTGGGGATTGAGCGGGTGCTCAAGGAAGCTATACCTGAAATTAAAGAAGTTGTAAATGTTCAATAAAAAATGACCCATTGGGTCATTTTTTTAATGGATTAATTGTCTCCTTTTTTGGTTAGTCTATTTTAAAAGGAAGGAGGGACATAATTTTAATGAAAGAAAAAGTACAAGCAGCGCTTGAGAAGCTTCGCCCGTTTTTGCAACGGGATGGTGGTGACGTGGAACTGGTGGAAGTATCTGATGATGGTATAGTTAAAGTAAAATTGCAAGGTGCCTGTCAAGGCTGACCTGGTGCCACACAGACCCTAAAAAATGGGATTGAGCGGGTGCTCAAACAAGAGGTGCCAGAAGTGAAGGAAGTAGTACAAGCTTAGAAGTAAAAAGACAGTAGCAAAAAGATGTCGGTGTCTAGTACCGACATCTTCTTTAATCCTTATCAATTTGTGGTAAGGTGTAGGCATCACTGTTGGCAAATTCCAAAAAGGCTTGGACAACTCGGTTTTGATAGCGCTTTTTTGGATAGCAAAGATATAGGTTCCTTTCCATATTCAAATCATTTATTTCTAAAACGGCAATTTCCCCCATAGATTTTTCCTTATAAATTGCCCATTTAGAAACGATGGAAACGCCTAACCCGGCTTGTACTGCGGTAACAATGGCTCCGGTGCTACCCAACTCCATTACAATGTTTAGTTCTTCCAGCGATAGACGTAGCTGAGCTAGCTTTTCCTCCAACATTTTTCTGGTGCCAGAGCCGATGGATCGCCAGATAAGTTTTTCTTTGGTTAACTCTGATAACGAAATACTTTTTTTGCCCGCCAGTGGGTGGTCTTTAGGTGTTATAACCACCAGCTCATCAGGATAAAAATTTTTTGTTTCTAGCTTCTTATTATCAGGTTTAGTGCCCACTGCTCCCAACTGTGCCGTTTCATCCAACAAATGATGAATAACGTCGTTGGAATCTGAAATTTGTAAGGATATATGGACTTCTGGATATTGTTTTTTAAATTCGCCTATTATATAGGGAAGAATATAGTGTCCCGGGATAGAACTGGCCCAAATCACCAGTTTGCCCTTTACGGTGGCACTTAAATCTCTAATTTCCCGTTCGGCTTTGTTAAGTAATCCTAAAACTTCGTTGGCGTAATGGTAAAGAATGGTGCCTGCCGGAGTTAGGGTTACTCCACGACCTCGTCTTTCAATTAGGCCTACACCAAAATACTCCTCTAAAGTGTTGATATGTTTGCTGACTGCTGGTTGGGTAATATGTATTTCTTGGGCAGCCAGTGAAAGACTTTGTTTATTGACCACCGTTACAAATGTTCTTAAAAGTGTAGTGTTCAAGCTTGTCACCTCGTGTTATATTATACGGCTAGAAGTATATCATTTCAAAGATATAAAACCAACTTTTTCTTAAAATTGTTGAAAAAGTTGGTTGTAATATCTATATCACAAAAGGCTAAGGCCTTAACAATATCGTCAGCATTTACTGTATTGTCCGCGGTAGTATGTTTTGCCCCACTTTAGTCAGGTGAGAAGTGGTTTCTAACCACACCTGTTGTAGCCGTTGATAGTCGCTGGGGGTAATGGTGGCATCCAACTGTTGTTCATAATCACGCATCGCCTTTTCCACCGCCACCACCCGGTAATGTTTTTTGCCATTGGCCAGGTAGGTATGTACCCAAGTGGGTACATAATCTACTTTAGTTATAGTTGTAATGTTGGTTGCAGGATGTTTTTCTAACTGAATGTTGACAATAACACCACTGTCAGAATACTGCCAACGCTGATTTGAGATAAAGTTGCCAAGGGAATAAATTACAAATACCTCTTTGTCTTGGCCTGCAAAATTAATACTACGTTTTTCCATTGGTTGAATAACATGGACGTGGTCGCCAAAAATGATGTCTATACCCATGGCAAACAACTGGTCAACCAATTGTTTTTGTTGTTCATTGGGGTAGCGTTGATATTCAATGCCAAAATGCAAGTACATAATTATCACATCAGACCCGGCGCTTTTCAACTGTTGAATGTCATTATTGATTTTTTCTAGATCCACCATATTAATAGCATATTCTTTGCCCGCTGGGATTGGTATGCCGTTGACGCTATCGGTGTAATTTAAAATGCCGATTTTAATTCCCTTTACATCTATTATTAACGGCACCTTTCGTTCTTCCATCGTCCGATAATTTCCCACCGGTTTTAGCCCTGCAGCCTCCAGATTATCCAATGTGGTTAATAAACCGCTAAAACCCCGGTCTAAACTGTGGTTGTTGGCGGTGGTAACCACATCTATCCCCACTGCCTTTAAATCATAGGCCAACTGTTCGGGACAGTTAAAGACCGGGTAACCGGAGTAACCGCCATTGTTTTGGCCAGCCAGACGGGTTTCTAAATTGGCTATGGTTAAATCAGGCTTTGCCAAGAGGCTTTTAACGGGATTTAACTGACTGGCAAAGTCGTATTTGCCAATATTATTATCCCAAGCCGCGTTAATAACTGGCATGTGCATTAAAAAGTCTCCTACGGCAGCCACTTCTACCACAATTGATTCGGGTTCTGGATTGACCGGGGGAGCCTCTAGAATTGGCCCTTGGCTGGGCTTAGTACAGCCGCACACAACGCTGATTAATATAGAAAAAACAATAGTTAATGTAATTAGTGTACTTCTATCTTTATTTAACATTACATTTATCCTTCCAATGTTGCTTATAAAACACACTATTCTTGTTTTTTAATTTAATTTCCTGCTCCTTTTAAATTTTAATAAACTATATAGGGATGAGACATTATATAAGCAGCTAAATGTGGTTCATATTTATACAGCCCGTTTCATTTTAGAACAATATGCTGTACTAAAAAGTTACGTTATATACGTTATAAATGTCACAAGCATTTGAAAAGTATATATTTACTGAAAATTCAAAGTTGGCACAGTAATTGCAATATTATATTGGCAAATAATTGAGGAGCAAAGCTCCTAAATAATAAAATGGTAGAAAAGGGAGGAGTTTTAAAATGGCTGTAAGCGCATATTTTATTCCCACTGTAAACTTAATGGGAGCCGGTTGTGTTAACGAAGTAGGTGACAGACTTAAGAGTTTAGGAGCTACCAAAGCCCTAATCGTTACCGATGCTGGTATTGTTAAAATGGGGATGGCTGATAAAATTAAAGGTATTATTGAGGGTGCTGGTGTTCAGGCAGTGGTCTTTGGCGGAGCTGAACCCAACCCAACTGATAATAACGTAGATGCTGGTTTTAAAGTATGGCAAGATGAAAAATGCGATGCCATTGTGTCTCTGGGCGGCGGATCTTCCCATGACTGTGCCAAAGGTGTAGGCCTATTAGCTGCTAACGGTGGTAAAATCCATGATTACGAAGGTGTAGATAAGTCAACCAATCCGATGGTTCCGCTGTTGGCTATAAATACCACTGCTGGTACTGCTTCTGAAATGACTCGTTTCTGTATCATTACCGATACCAGTCGTAAAGTAAAAATGGCCATTGTGGACTGGCGTGTAACCCCTGCCATTTCCTTCAACGACCCAGAATTAATGGCCGGTATGCCTCCTGCATTGACCGCTGCCACTGGTATGGATGCTTTAACCCACGCCATTGAAGCATATGTTTCTACTGCTGCCACTCCTTTAACTGATTCTGCTGCTCTAATGGCTATTGAATTAATTGCTAAGTGGTTACCAGCCGCTGTGGCTAATGGAACCAACATGGTAGCCCGCGAAAAAATGGCCTTTGCCCAGTTCTTAGGTGGTATGGCATTCAACAATGCTAGTCTGGGGTATGTACACGCTATGGCGCACCAATTGGGTGGTTTCTACAACCTACCACACGGTGTTTGTAACGCCATCTTGTTGCCACACGTTGAGCAGTTCAACCTGATTGCTTGCCCAGAGCGGTTCCGGGATATTGCCATCGCTTTGGGTGAAAATGTGGAGGGCTTATCGGTAAATGATGCTGCTCAAGTGGCCATTGATTCCATCAAGAGGCTGTCTGCATCAGTGGGTATCCCAGCTGGATTAGCTGAACTGGGTGTTAAGGAAGAGGATTTAGAAATTATGGCTACCAACGCTAAGAAAGATGCTTGTCAAGCCACCAACCCACGTTTGGCCACTTTACAAGAAGTTATTCAAATCTTTAAGAATGCAATGTAAGTTCCATAAATTCCAACATGGGGTGAAGGTTAATAGCCTTCACCCCATTTTTTGCCCATTTTAGTATAAAATTCACCTTGAATATCAAGAGCGAAAAAAAGGATACGCCATTTGTGTTGTAGAATATTTGCATAATTGAATTAATTTTCAGGCAGGGGGTTCCGACCCGTGAAGAACAAACTGTTAGAGATAAGCAAATTTGTAGCGCCAGAAATCATCTTTGGTTTAGGAGCTGTGGCCCAAGCAGGGGAAAGTGCTCTGCGATTGGGGGCTAAGAAAATATTTTTGGTTTCAGACGATAATGTATTGGCGGCAGGTTGGGTGGAACAGGTATTAATTCACATCAAGCAGGCTAGATTGGATTACGAAATTTGGTGTTGTCATACCTGTAATCCTAAGGATTATGAAGTGGCGGCCGGAGCCAAGGCCTATTTAGAATCGTCATGTGATGCCATCATGGCAGTGGGCGGGGGCAGTTCCATTGATGCAGCCAAAGCGATCGCTGTATTGGCCAGTAACGGTGGTAGTCTAAAGGATTTTGAAGGTGTAAACAAAATTACTAAACCGCTGCCTCCAATGATTATGATCCCGTCCACCGGTGGTTCGGGGTCGGAGGTAACGCAGTTTGCCATTATTGTGGACAGTGCCAGAAAAATAAAAATGACAATTATATCAAAATCCTTAGTGCCGGATATTGCCATTGTTGACCCGTACTTATTAAATACTTTGGATAGACATTACACCGCTTCCACTGGTATTGATGCTTTGTGTCATGGCATAGAATCTTATGTTTCGCTGGCGGCAACGCCACTTACCGATGTCCATGCTCTCTATGCCATTCAGCTGGTGTCCAATAATTTACGGGAGTCGGTGGCCTGTCGTTCAAATTTAGAAGCGAAGACAGCTATGGCTATGGCTAGTTTGCAAGCCGGTTTGGCATTTTCTAACGCTATTTTAGGTGCCACCCATGCCATGACACACCAGGTTGATGGTTTGCTAGACCAAAGTCATGGTGCAACCATTGGCATTATTATGCCCTATGTAATGAGCTATAATTTAATTGCCTGTGCCGAGAGATACGCCAAAGTGGCCGAGGCATTAGGGGTAAAAACAGAGGGGATGTCCATATGGAAGGCGGCAGAAAAGGCAATCCATTGGATTAAAAAACTGCGCCATGACATTGAGTTGCCCACTAAATTATCAGACATTGGTCTCGAAGAGCAAGTCATTCCTAAGTTAGCAGAAAATGCCTTGAAGGATGTTTGCCTGGTTACCAATCCCCGGGATACAGATCAACAGGATTTAGCTCAGTTATTTAAACGCGCATTATAAGAGGTGTTGATGTTGATAGATGAAAAACGTATAATCATAGAAAATTTAACCGGAGTAAATTCATCAAAACTTAATTACTATCTGGAATTAAAGAAACGCAATGAAGAAATTATCAAACAAAACAACCGGTTGGAAATTATTCACCAAATTATTAAAGATATCAATATTGACATGTCAATTTCTGACATTATCCATAGGACATACAGTAAATTGCCTTTGGTGTTGCCATGTGATTTTTTGGGACTGGCTCTGTTAGAAGATAAGGACTTGTTTATGAAGGCAATGGTTCCTGATAGTGCCTGTTTAAATCAACGGTTAACAGCTGACTCTTTACTTTGGCAATGTGTGCAGGAACGTAAATATAAACTTTATAATTTTTCTGACCAAAGTGTGACCATGTGTCAGCAAATATGTGGTTGCAGTGGTGGTGAAAGCAGTGACATTAATTGTTTGGTGACAATACCGCTCTTTGTCCGGCAAAAGGTGATTGGCGTATTGTCCGTTGGTTCTAAACAGTATGGTGCTTATACAGATAGTGAGTTGCGCTTCTGTCAACATTTGGCTGATCAGTTGGCTATCTGCATAGAAAATGCTCGCTTATACGACCAAGTGTTGCAAGGCAAACGGGAATGGGAAGAAACCTTTACAGCAATTAAAGACCCAATTTATTTAATAGATTTAGACCTAAATGTAATGCGCAGCAACAACAGGCTGTTACCCTTTATTAATGGCGATAAACAAGGGGACTGTGGACATAAATGTTATCAATTATTGTGGGGCATAAACCGTAAATGTGATAAGTGCTTGCTGGAAGAAGTAATAAGTACTGGCAAACCAGCTCACAGCAGAAAAAGCGTCAGCGGTTATGTACTTGATGTTTATTACTATCCAGTATTTAACGAGCAAAACGAGATCTACGCGGTGATTCATCATATTCAAGATGTAACCGAAAAAGTTAAAATGGAATCTCAGCTAATTCAGTCTGACAAGTTGGCTGCCATTGGTGAGATGGCAGCAGGGGTGGCTCACGAGCTCAATAACCCCATGACAGTAATAATTGGTACGGCACAATTATTATTGAGGGAAATGGAAAAGGAGCAACCCCACGCCAGTTATTTGAAGGATATTATTAATGGTGGTTTGCGCTGCAAACGCATTATACAAAACCTGCTTACCTTTTCGCGCCAGGAACAACAACCGATGGAACCGATAGCGGTTAATGAGCAGGTGGAAAATGTTTTGAGTCTTAGCAAATATCAAATTAACCGCAATAAAATTAGTATTGAGACAGACTTGGCTGAAAATTTGCCTCTAGTTACCGCCAATGCTCAACAATTGCAACAAGTGTTGCTTAATTTTTTGCTAAATGCCCGAGATGCATTGGATAAAATTGATAGAGAAAAATATATTAGAATTAGTACCGGGTTAAATACCACAGACCAAGGGGAGCAACAGGTTTGGCTGGCGGTGGAAGACAATGGTGAAGGAATTGCGGCAGAAAATATGAACAAAATTTTTAATCCCTTTTACACCAGCAAAGAGGTTTCCAGGGGTACTGGCTTAGGTTTGTCAGTAAGTCTGGGCATTGCCCAAGCCCATGGTGGCACCATTAAAGTTATCAGTGTTGTGGGTGAAGGTAGTACTTTTAAATTAGAGTTACCTATTGACTAAAATGCCTGACAAGGGGGAAGAACATGGAAAAGAAGCCGGGAATTTTGATTATAGATGACGAAATTGAGATAGGTGTGTTTTTTCGCCGCCTGCTGGAAAGTAAAGGTTATCAAGTGGGAGTAGCCACCACTGGGGACGAAGCCGAAACCCTATGGGAAAACCACAACTATCAAGTGGCGCTAATCGATTTGAAACTCCCGGATACAGATGGTTTGACACTTCTCAGAAATTTGAAAGCTGTCCAACCAGACTGTGAAGTAATTATTATGACTGGTTACGCTACCACCAAAACAGCAGTTAAAGCCATCCAGTTAGGGGCTTTTGATTATATAGAAAAACCCTTTGAAGATATTGCTGAGATTGAAGAATTGATAAAAAAGGTTTTGGATTATAAGAACCCCATTGGTGATAGTGAACACCGCCCCAGTTGGGCCGATACTGCCAATAGCGTGGGTCTTTGCTATGGGGAAAATGAGGAAATGCACCACTTATTAAACATCGCTGACAGAATTGCCAATAAAGATATTAACGTACTAATTAATGGTGAAACCGGTACCGGAAAAGAAGTGTTGGCGCGATTTATTCATGCTGCCAGTCGCCGGGTGGACCAAAGCTTTGTGGCGGTTAACTGCGGTGCTATGCCGGAAAATATTTTAGAAAGTCATTTGTTTGGTCACGAAAAGGGCTCCTTTACCGGTGCTAACAATTTGCATCGGGGTATTTTTGAACTGGCAAACAACGGTACATTGTTTTTGGATGAAATTGGGGAAGCCAGCTTAACGATCCAAGTTAAATTATTGCGGGTTTTAGAAACCGGTGAGTTTTATCGAGTGGGTGGAGAGAAACCTATTCGTACTAACGTAAGGTTAATCGCCGCCACCAATGTGGATCTGGAGCAGGCTGTCAAAGATAAAGTATTTAGAGAAGATTTGTTTTATCGTTTAGACGTGGTGCGTTTAGTTTTACCGCCCCTGAGGGACAGGGCAGAGGACATTCCTCATTTAGTAAACTATTATTTACAGCGGTTAGGCACTGCCGGAGAAACACAAATTTCAGCAGAGGCCATGAAATGGCTAATGGAATACCCATGGCCGGGTAACCTGCGAGAACTATTCAATACCATCAGTCAGGCGGTAGTTTTATGTGATGATCAAGTTATTTTACCTGAGCACTTGCCGCAAAAGATTATGCGCAATGGTAAAGGAGTATCAGATAACAAAGACACCGCTGCAACCACCGATATCGACACTGTTCACAGTATTAAAGAAGTGGTTAATAAATTTAGCGCCGGTGACAAGCTATCCTCCCAACAATTGCTAGATGCTTACCAACTGGTGAATCAACTAAAAAATGGCATTAAAGAGAACCTTATTAAAAGGGGGATTTCCCCAGAAACACCTGTGTCACTAAGGGACATTGAAGCCCAAGCAATAGAAGAAACCTTAGCATATTACAGAGGTAATATTAGTGCCGCTGCTAAAGCACTGGGGGTAGGCCGTAATACACTTTATCGCAAAGTAAAAGAATATAATATCGGGCAAAAATAAGGGCGCTGGGCGCCCTTGTTTTTGGGCCTATTCCCTATTTTCTTTACTATAAAATCCCAGATGGACCCGGTAAATACTGGGTATGCCTTGGGGTACAAAGGCCACTCTGTCACCTGGCTTAATAGCGTGCTTAAGGCCGAAAGCCACTCCGTTTACAAACATCGCCTCAATGTTGTCAGCTGGAATGTCCAATTGTTTAATTAAATCAGAACCAGTGATACCATTTTCTGGAATAGCAACTGTTTTGGGTATACTCCAACCTCTTTCTTTAAAAAGTTGCTGCATTTCTGCAAAGGCTCGTAACTCAATTGTAGCCACTTATGAAATCCCCCCTTGAATATGTACTTATATTCTGAATATATCATATTGCAATTTTTTCTCCAATATATATTGGCGTTTATGTCAATATTCAATTACCAGCTATGTTTCAAAATATGACAGGCGTTCCAAAACAGAGCCTAATCCCGTCCTGTTTTAGTACAAATGTTAATTATTGCTACTAATAGGATTGTTTTTTGTTGGCATGTTTTTTGCAACTTATAATTAGTAAAAATAGTTTTAATTTTGCGACAGGGGGGGGTATTTAGATTTTTTCTAATTTGTCTAAATATTACTAGCTATTGGGAGCAGGATTTGGATGAATCGTGTAGAATTTTATTACCTATAGAATAGAGAAAAAATTAAGAAGATTAGATTAAACAATTAAGGAGGGTTTAAATTGTTAAAGTTTATCAGAATTGACATGACTGCTAAAAAAGTAACCGTTGAAGAAACACCAGAGAAGTACCTAGCACTGGGTGGCCGCGCATTAACCTCTCAATTTATTTTGGATGAAGTGCCTGCCGAATGCCATCCACTGGGAGCTAAAAACAAATTAATCATTACTCCTGGATTATTGTCCGGCACCAATGCACCATCATCCGGACGGCTTTCCATTGGCGGTAAAAGCCCATTAACCGGTGGTATTAAAGAAGCCAATGCCGGTGGTATTACTTCTCAAAAAATTGCTAACTTAGGTATTAAAGCAATTGTTATTGAAGGTATGGCTGATTCGGGTACCTATATTGCCCGGGTAACTGCAGATAATGTCGAATTAATTCCTGCTGACGATTTAGCAGGTAAAGGCACTTACGAATTAACTTCTATTTTACTAGAACGCTATAATCCAAAGGCCGGTATAATTTGCATTGGCCCTGCTGGCGAAATGAAAATGCTGTCCGCCGGTATTACAAACAATGACATGGAAGGTAACTCCAGTCGTTATGCTGGTCGCGGTGGTTTAGGCGCTGTGATGGGTTCCAAAGGTTTAAAAGCTATTGTGGTTGAAGCAGACAAGACCTTTGATGCACCTGTAAAAGATAAAGAACGCTTTAAGGCTGCTGCCAAGAAGTTTGCTCAAATTCTGATTCAACACCCAGTTAGTGGAGATGGCTTACCAAAGTATGGCACCAACGTTTTGATGAATATCATTAACGAAGCTGGTGGATTACCCACTCGCAACTTCAGCACCGGTCGTTTTGACGCTGCCAACGAAGTGGGCGGTGAGAAGTTGGCTGAAGTGGCCACTGCCCGCGGCGGTAAAGCTACCCACGCTTGCCACCCTGGTTGTGTAATCCGTTGCTCTAACGTTTATCCTATGCCGGATGGTAAGGTTTGTTCTCCAATTGAATACGAAACCGCTTGGGGCTTTGGTCCTAACTTAGATATTAGTGATTTAGATGTAGTGGCTAAGCTAAACTATATTTGTAACGATGTGGGTCTGGACACCATTGAAGTTGCAGGTACTCTAGGCGTACTGATGGAAGCAGGTGCATTGCAATTTGGGGATGGCCAAGGTGCTATAACTGCTTTAGAGGAAGTCGCTAAGGGCACTCCGCTGGGTCGGATTATTGGTGCTGGCGCGGCTGTTGCTGGTAAAGTTTATGGTGTTACCAGAGTACCCACCGTTAAAGGGCAAAGCATACCTGCTTACGACCCCCGTTCGGTCCGCGGTAATGGGGTAACCTATGCCACCACCACTATGGGTGCCGACCACACTGCAGGTTATGCTGTAACCGCTAACATTCTTAAGGTCGGTGGCTTTGTAGATCCAACTAAAGATGGTGGCCAAATTGAATTGTCTCGCAATTTACAAATTGCCACCGCTGCTGTTGACGCCACTGGGCTTTGCCTATTTGTAGCCTTTGCAGTGCTAGATAACCCAGAAGGTTTGCCTACCATCGTAGAAATGCTGAACGCTCAATATGGCACTGAGCTGACAGTTGACGATGTGACAGCTTTAGGTCAACAAATTCTGAAGAATGAGCGGGAGTTTAACGCCAAGGCTGGCTTTACTAAAGCTGATGACCGGCTGCCAGAATTCTTCTACGAAGAGGAATTGGCACCACACAACACCAAGTTTGATTTAAAAGAAAAGCTGGACGAAGTGTTTAACTTCTAATTAACTAATAAATGTTATTTGCAGCATAGCTAAAAATGTTGTAAAATAAAAAGTACCAATCCGCTAGGAGGGTGAACTGTTTGCTTCTGGAAGTTAGATTGTATAGTGGATTAGAAAAATTTGTTGCAGGTGCTACTTACGGAAAGCCACTGGCGGTGGAGCTGCCGGATGGAGCCAATGTTAAAGAACTGTTAGCTAAACTAAACATTCCGGAAGTTGAGGTTTTCTCCATTCTGGCCAATGGTATTCACCGTCATTTAGAAGATGTGTTAAATGATGGCGATCGAGTAGCTTTATTCCCACCGGTTGGCGGAGGTTAAGTCAAGCAAATAATACAAGCGGGTCAAGGCACCCGCTTGTATTTTCATGTCGTTATGCATAAATAAACATAAGGGATCGACGGTTGGTGAAATAAAATGGATTGGATTTTGCAAGGAATTAAGGAAGCAATTTTATTGCTATTACATGGTGATAAAGAAGTTATCGGTATTACTTTACTAACCCTAAGGGTGTCCTGTACGGCCACTTTGATTAGCGTGTTAATTGGAGTGCCCATCGGTTACCTGTTGGCCTTTTATAATTTTCCGGGACGCAAATTTTTTGTTAGTATGGTTAACTTAGGCATGGGCTTTCCTCCAACTGTGGTTGGCTTGTGGGTATTTATTCTACTATCCAGAAATGGTCCCCTGGGGGATTGGGAGCTACTATACTCGCCGGTGGCGATTATCATCGCCCAAGCCATTATTGCTTCACCAATAGTGATGGGATTTTCGGTGGCGGCTTTTCAGCAATTAAATCCTAAAATAAGGGTGCAAATTCTTTCACTGGGCGCATCGCAGTTACAGTTAATGTTTTTATTGGTCAGAGAGGCTTGGCTGGGCTTAATGGCTGCAGTGATGGCTGGCTTCGGTGGAGTTATTTCCGAAGTGGGCGCCTCGATGATGGTGGGTGGCAATATTAGAGGAGAAACTCGTACTTTAACCACCGCCATGGTGATGGAAGTTTCCAAGGGCCAAGAAGATTTGGCCATTGCATTGAGCTTAATTCTTTTGTGTTTGGCTTATCTTGTGGTGGTGGTGTTAACAATGAACCAGCAGCGGGGGCGAACCATTCAATGAGTAAAGCAATTTTAGTAGCCAAAGAAATTACAGTGATCAGAGATAGCCGAGTAATTTTAGATGCACCAGCGGTAGAATTAAAGCAGGGCGAAGTGTTGGCCCTGATGGGACATAATGGTGCCGGCAAAAGTACGTTATTACAAGTGCTGGCATTAGTGCTAAAACCTAATCAAGGGAGATTATACTTTGATGGTGAACTGGTACAACGTAGTAATACGCTAAAAATCCGTCGAAAAATGGCGGCTGTAATGCAGCAACCATTGCTTTTAGATACTACTGTTTACAAGAACGCTGCTGTAGGTATGCAACTAAGAAAAGTACCGAAAAAGGATATTGAAAAACGAGTGCTGCCGTGGTTGGAGCGTTTGGGTGTGGCCCATTTGGCCCATCAATCGGTTCGCAACTTATCTGGTGGTGAGGCTCAGCGGGTGAGTTTAGCCAGAGCGTTGGTACTGGAACCCCAAGTGCTATTTTTGGATGAACCCTTTTCTGCATTGGACACGCCGACCAGAGAAGCATTACTGACTGATTTAAGCGCTATATTAAAAGAGAATAATATGACAGCGGTATTTGTCACCCATGATTATCGGGAAATACCCAAGTTGGCCGATAGAGTGGTGGAGTTGGAACAAGGCAAGATAATTGACAGCTTTGCCAGCAATGAAATGAAAACAAAAGTGGTTTAATTGTTAGAATTGTTAGTTAGTTGGGAGAATTATACTAAAAATATAGAAGGTGAAAATATGCTGGACGGTTACAAGCGCAACATTAGTTATTTAAGAATATCTGTCACCGATCGCTGCAACCTGCGTTGTGTTTACTGTATGCCTCCCGATGGTGTAGAGCAAATGTCTCACGATGAGGTACTAACCTTGGAGGAAACATTTCAGTTGGTTAAAGCTGCTACTTTACTTGGTATTCGCAAGGTGCGTTTAACAGGTGGAGAGCCGCTTGTCCGTCTAGGGATAGTGGATTTGGTGGAAAAAATCAACTCTTTGCCCGAGATAGATGATATTTCCATGACTACCAATGGTATTTTGTTAAAAAAGATGGGCAAAGATTTAAAAAAGGCAGGCTTAAAGCGAGTTAACATTAGCTTAGACAGTCTGCAGGCTGATACTTTTCAAGAAATTACCCGTAACGGTGATTTAAAGCAAGTTATAGCTGGTATTGAAGAAGCTTTAAGTTTGGGGCTGGAGCCAGTGAAACTGAACACAGTGGTGGTGAGGGGTGTTAATTTAGGCGAGGTGGTGGACTTTGCCCGCTGGACTAAAGAAACCCCCATACATGTGCGTTTTATAGAATTAATGCCCATTGGCACCTCTAGCCCATGGGCCGGTGAGTGCTTTGTGCCCGCCCAGGAAATTAAAGAGATAATTGAAGGCCAGTTGGGTAAAATGGATGATGAATACAAATTAACCGGCAGTGGCCCAGCCAAATACTATCGGTTGAGCAATGCTGCTGGAACCATTGGCTTTATAACAGCCATGAGCAATCATTTTTGTGCCAATTGCAATCGGTTGCGTTTGACTGCCAATGGCCAATTACGACCATGCCTATTTGATAAACGGGAAATAGATGTCAAGTCTGCTCTGCGGGCTGGTAGCAGTGATATGGAACTGGCTAAAATAATTGCCCAGGCGGTATCATTAAAACCAGATCGACACCACATGCAGCAAGGTTGGAATGATCTTAGGGTAATGTCACAAATTGGAGGTTAGCTATGTCTGAATTGACCCATTTTGATGCCAGGGGTAGGGCCCGCATGGTGGAGGTGGGCACTAAAGCTGAATCAATGCGAGAAGCGGTGGCCCGGGGCGAAGTAGTAATGAAGCCTGAAACCTTAACCATGATTGAAACAGGTGGTATGGCTAAAGGTGATGTGCTGGGGGTGGCCAGGGTTGCAGGTATTATGGCAGCCAAAGAAACACCACACTTGATACCGATGGCTCACCCCATATCAATTACCGGGGCCAATGTTAATTTTCAGTTTAAATATCCTGACACAGTGGAAATAGAGGCTAGCGTGCGGATTACCGGTAAAACCGGTGTGGAAATGGAGGCACTGACGGCTGTTAGTGTGGCGGCTTTGACTATTTATGATATGTGCAAAGCAGTGGATAAAGGAATGCTAATTGATAATATCAGGCTGGTGAAAAAGACCGGTGGTAAAAGTGGAGAATTTAACAGGGAGGGCGAACAACCATGGGAAAAATAGTGGCAGTATGTACTAGCCCTGAAAAAGGGATGCGCAAGAAAAATGTGGGCAGTGGTAATTTGGTAATAGATTTCGGCTTAGAAGGTGATGCCCATGGTGGTAAGTGGCATCGGCAGGTAAGTCTGTTGGCCATTGAAAGTATTGAAAAGATGCAGAAAATGGGCCTGGACGTCGGGCCCGGTGATTTTGCTGAAAATCTAACCACCGAGGGAATTGATTTGGTTTCACTGCCCATTGGCACCAAGGTTAAAATTGGGGATCAGGCCATTGGCGAGGTAACCCAAATTGGTAAAGAATGTCATCATGGTTGTGCCATTAGGCAACAAGCCGGTGATTGTGTTATGCCCAGAGAAGGGATCTTTATTAAAGTGCTGCAGGAAGGCAAAGTTAAAGTAGGAGATAAAATTGAACAAATAGCCGAGGATAAAAATTAGCATGTCGGTGCCAGTGGTTTCAGTTGTTGGTTGGGCCAATAGCGGCAAAACCACTTTTTTGGAAAAGCTAATTGCTGAGCTAAAAAGCCGGGGCTACAATGTTGGTATCATTAAACACCATCATGATAATGTAGAACTGGACAGGCCGGGAAAAGATACCTATCGCCATGCCCAGGCAGGGGCCGATGCGGTAATTATTGCCAGTCCCCAAAAAATTGGTGTGGTGCGAAAAACATCTGACGAATGGCCGCTAGAAAAATTGGTAGAATTATTAACTGATATGGATATCGTTATTACCGAAGGATATAAAAGAGCAGCTACTGCTAAACTAGAAATTTATCGCCAGGGTGTTTCTCCTGGCCCCGCTGCAGATGACAAACATTTGCTGGCAGTGATTAGTGATGGTGATTTAAACAGAGATGTGCCGGTATATAATTGGAATGACGCCAGAGGAGTAGCCGATTTGTTGGAAACGAAGTTGCTGAGGTGTTAACATGTCAGAGTTAAATGCAACCCAATTAGAACGCTATAAGCGCAATATTTTGTTGGCCGGTGTGGGAGAATCTGGACAGCAACAACTGTTAAAGGCCAAAGTTCTCATTGTGGGCGCTGGGGGCTTGGGATCGCCAGTGGCCTTTTATTTAGCTGCCGCCGGTGTGGGCACTTTAGGCATCATCGATGCGGACACAGTGGATAACTCTAACTTACAACGGCAAATTATTCATAATGAAAACGACTTGGGCAAAGCTAAAGTGGTGTCGGCAAAGGAAAAGCTACAGGCTTTAAACAAAGATGTGCAGGTAATTACTTATCAAGAGCGGTTGACCGAAAGTAATGCCGATGAGCGCATAACTGCTTATCAATTGGTAATAGATGCAACAGATAATTTTGCTGCTAGACAAATAATTAATAGAGCCTGCCAGCGGCAGCGGATACCTTTTATCTATGGTGGTGTACTGGCCATGCAGGGGCAAGCTATGACCTTTATACCCGGTGAAGGGCCTTGTTTTAGTTGTGTTTTTCGCCATCAACCACTGGCTAACGCCCCCACTACATCAACCGTTGGCATATTAGGTGCGGTGCCGGGAGTTATTGGTTCTCTGCAGGCCGCTGAAGCAATTAAGTTATTGTTAAATCTTGGCAAGCCAATGGTGGGCAGGCTGTTTACCATTAACCTGCTTGACATGGTCAGTGATGTGATTGAAATACTGCCTGATCCTAAATGCCCGGTATGTGGTCAAAGCCACTAATATATTTAAAAAATATCAATTTTGGCTGACAAATAATATTGTCATAAATAAATATAAGGACTATAATATTTATGATGGATAGATAAAAATATGCATTGCCCGCATGCTTTTAGCGGGTGTTTTTTGATTACCACAGGAAAGGTGGCGGTGGTGGAATAAATTAATTAATAATCATCTATTAGACGTATGACAACTAAATATTTTTTATATTCTGAGGAGGTACTAGGCATGCCAGAACAATATTATGCCACATTTGCAATAGTAGTTTTCTTAATTGTTTATGCATTAATTATGTCCGAAAAAATTCACCGGACAATCGTAGCGCTGGCGGGCGCTATTTTAGTTGTGATTGTTGGGGCAATAGACTATGAGCAAGCCATTCATCACATCGACTGGAATACCATCGGCTTATTAATTGGTATGATGATAATTGTGGGTATTACTAAAAAATCAGGGGTTTTTGAATTTTTAGCTATTTGGTCAGCCAAAAAAGCCAAGGGTGAGCCAATGGCCATTTTGGTTGCTTTGTGTACCATTACCGCTTTTGCATCAGCGTTTTTGGACAATGTTACCACGGTATTATTGATTGTGCCAGTGACATTTTCTATTACCAGAGAGTTAAAAATTAGCCCGATGCCGTTTTTAATTAGTGAAATTTTAGCTGCCAATATTGGTGGTACTGCTACGTTAATTGGTGATCCCCCTAACATTATGATTAGTGGTCCAGCGGGACTAAGTTTTATGGATTTTATTATCAATTTAGCTCCAGTGGTAATAGTGATTTATATCGCTACTATTTTGATATTGCGGGTGATTTACCGCAAAGATTTACATGCTAAAGAAGAATTAAAACAAAGAATTATGCAATTTGATGCTGCTAAGGAATTGAAAGACCGAGTGCTGATGAAAAAAGCGTTATTAGTTTTAGCCCTTACAGTTGTCGGTTTTATGCTTCATAATGTACTCCACATAGAAAACTCAGTCATTGCCTTGGCTGGTGCCACTCTGCTTTTATTAATTAGCAGAGAAGAACCGGAAGAGGCATTGCTGGCAGTGGAATGGCCATCAATTTTCTTCTTTGTGGGACTGTTTATATTAGTAGGCTCACTGCAAGAAAATGGGGTTATTGCTAAAATAGCTGAGTATGCCATTGAGGTTACCGGTGGTGACCTGCTGAAAACCGGTATGTTAATTCTTTGGTTATCGGCCATTGCATCGGCCTTTGTAGACAATATTCCCTTTGTGGCCACAATGATTCCAATGATTATTGAAATGGGACCCCAGGGTATGAACGTTATTGGTGACCTAAACCCACTGTGGTGGTCATTGGCTCTGGGTGCTTGCTTAGGTGGTAACGGCACTTTAATTGGAGCCTCTGCCAACGTTATTGTTTCCGGTATGGCAGCTAAAGAAGGTCACCCCATGAGTTTTCTGGGCTATATGAAAATAGCTTTTCCTTTAATGATTATGTCTATTGTTATCAGTACTATTTATCTATACCTATTCTACCTGAGCTAGAATTTAAATAGTAAATGGCGGGCAGCAAAACTTGTTGTCCGTTATTTCTATATTTATAGTGAAAAAAATATTGTCACCATAAGTTTGTCAGAGGTATAATAAATACTATAAGCACCTTCGTCAATTTTTTTTAGTAAGGATTGTGACTGTTGGCACATTCGTGAAATTATTGGGGGGTGATAATTGGCTAGCTATTGTTAATGGAAAAAACAATTTTGTATAAGCACATTTAAGTGGATCATCAACTGGGTATTAGCGAAGCACATTACTCTTTCATATAATTGGTCAAAATGCAAATTATAAGTTATTTTAAGCGCCTTAACTACAAGATGAAAATTCGACCCTAAAGGGGGATTGAAAATGAAAACAGTTAAGAAAAAGCATGCACGGACAATAGAAAGCCACCTAAAAAACTATAAAGCTTATAAGGTTGCAATGAAAAATTTGCAACAATCTCTAGATGAAATATTACCCAATATCACCACCAATTACACTTGGCGAGAGGGGTATAGCGGCATCTTTAAAATTGTATCCACGACTGAAAATGCAGTGTTAGACAGAGTCGCGGGATCTAAAGCTGTGTATTTAAGAGAACAGCTAAATATTTACCAGACAATTGTTAAATCAATTGATGGGGCAATGGAAGTACTAGACGATGATGAAGTTAAATTTGTTAAATGCCGTTATTTTGAAGGTTGGTCTGTGGAAAAGACCGCTCAATATTTAGGGTACAGTTCCCAAAACTGTTTTAAAATTCGCAATCAAGTAATGGATAAATTACTAATCAGCTTAAAGAATTTAAACAGTCTGGCAGTGGATTTTTAACATCATCACTGTGAGGTATGGTAGAGTTTTAGTAGAGTTTTGGTGGAGAACAATCAAGGTAAAAAGGTTTAATATGATACCATGGAAAAAGAAAAGCTCCCCGGGGGGTTTTTCTTTTTTCCTTGATAATAGTTAGTAGAGTTTTAGTAGAGTTTTGGTGGAGAACAATCAAGGTAAAAAGGTTTAATATTATATCATAGCTTAGCGTTAGAAATTTAAGCCTACATACCTCTCTTAAAACAGGAGAGGATTTTTTTAACCGCAACCTTGTGATATAAGTCGCAAATCTTACTTTATATTTCGGGAGGTAAGACGCGTGAATAAAAAAGAGCAAATCCGCCTGATTGAAGTACATCTAAGAAATTACAAAACATATTTGGTAGGCAAAAAAAATATCCAGCAATCATTGGACGAAATTCTCCCCAACATTACCACTAACTATTCTTGGCCTGAAGGTACTAATGGTTCATTTAACATCAATAGTTCAACCGAAGACGTGGTTTTAGACCGTATAACTGGCTCTCGGGCCATTTATTTGCGCGAAATGCTTAATACCTATAACACTATTATTAATTCCATAAATGATGCGGTAGATGCTCTTGATGATGATGAAAAGGACTTTATTAAATACCGGTATTTTGAAGGTTGGTCAATAGAAAAAACCGCCCAACAGTTGGGTTACAGTGAACAAAACTGTTTTAAAATTAGAATTCAAGCTTTAGATAAATTGCTAATTAGCCTTACTAACTTATTAAAAATGACAGATGAAATTTAATAGCCTTACACTCTTCATCAACTGAAGAGTGTTTTTATTTCACTATCAAGAAAGGGGGGGAGAAAAGCTTTAGCACTAATATTACTGCTAATTTTTATTTGATAGATTTTAAGCACCTTTGCCAATAGTAAAAAGCTTTGAAATTAAGGGGGAATTAAAAATGAGAAGGCTATACACAGCCCTCATGGCGGCTTCCCGATCCTATGCTAAATGGGATTACGAAAACTCCATGAGTATTATTCGTGATAGAAAAAGACTTCTATTACTGTTATTAATGGCTTTGCCAATATTACTACCAGCTTTGGCCCATGCCGCGTCGGCGTTGCCAGAAGCCCTTGGTGGTAAAACAGCTTATGCACCTTCTTTCTTTTCTGCAAAGGTTTTCTATGCTTCCATTGGTATTGGCTTATGTGCCGGTTTAATTACAGGGTGCATTGGGGCTGGTGGCGGTTTCATTATTACCCCAGCGTTAATGAGTGTAGGTGTTAAAGGGATTCTAGCAGTTGGTACTGACCAGTTCCACATCTTTGCTAAATCAATTATGGGAACTGCAGTGCACAGAAAGTTGGGTAACGTGCATGTTGGTTTAGCCCTGGCGTTTCTGTGTGGTTCCTGTATTGGGGTTACCGCTGGCGGTACGTTAAACCGGGCCCTTTATGAGTATAATCCGATACTCAGTGACTTTGCCATCAGTTTAGTTTACGTTGTGATGTTAGGTTTTCTGTCTGCATATGCCTTGGCAGACTACTTCAAGAACAAGAATGCTGAAGATGCCCATGGTGGTGGCGAACAACTTACTGGTTTGGCCAAAGGCCTACAAAAGGCTAATTTACCGCCGATGATTAAATTTGATGAGCATGTTGTTCCCGGTGGTAGAAAAATCTCTGGATGGTTCGTGGCACTTTGTGGTTCAGTGGTGGGTTTAGCTGCCTCTATCATGGGGGTAGGCGGTGGCTTTTTAACCTTCCCCATGTTTGTTTATGGCTTAGGCGTGAGCACTGGTACCACTGTTGGTACTGACATTTTACAAATTATCTTCACCGCTGGTTACAGCGCTATTTCTCAATATGCTATCTATGGCTATGTTTTTTATACCTTGGCCATGGGGATGCTGGTGGGTTCACTGGTTGGCGTTCAACTTGGTGCCCTAACAACTAAAGTGGTTTCTGGCGGTCAAATTAAAGCTTTCTACGCCGTTACTATCCTAGCAGCCTTTATTAACCGGGTTTTTGCTTTGCCTGACAAGTTGGTAAAAATGGAGTACATTAGCCTGAGTAGTAAAGTATCTAGCATGTTAAATACTGTTGGTACGGTAGTATTCTTTGGGATTATCATTTTCTTTGCGGTATGGGTGATAAGTAAATTTGTGGCCAATATCGGTAAACTGAAGGCAGCAGCTGCTAACGGTGTAGGTGGCGGCGGTGGGAAAGGAGTGAGCCAATAATGATTGTTCATAAAAAAGAATTTACTATTGGCTTAATCTTACTAGCGATCTTTGTAGCCATTTTTGCCTATATGTGGTCACCATCCTTTGATGGCAATAATGCCTTTGTATACTCAGATGATATTTTTAACGCCATTTCCAAGGACTCTAGTTATCAGATACCTGCTCTGTTAGAAAAGGCAGAAGGTCAGGTCGGTACTAAATTAGATGTAACTTTTGAAGCTGATGACGTCGAAATGGCAGATAAAATGGCTATACTGTTTCAAAAAGCCGGTGCCGATGTGACCGTTAATGGCGCTGAAGTTAATGTATCCGGTGATTTAGGGGCCATTGCTAAATCAGCCATCAATGATGCGGATGAAATGTACAAAAATAATAATATAGCCTTAGAACAAGCATATGGTTACGATGCCAAAGAAGCAATGTATTACTGGTGGAAATCCTTTGATAAAATGAACGGTTCATTGCAAAATGCAGGTGAATTTGCCACTGCTAGTTATATAACAGATGTAAAAATGAGAGCGGTGGAACCAGGATATAACTTTTTTGGTATTGAAGGCATGAGCGCTAAGGACAACGTAGGATTGATTTCATTCTTGCTAGGCTTCTATTTAGTTTACACAGTGCTATACGGATTTGCTATCTATTACCTCTTTGAAGGTGTTGGCATAATGATGACAAGCAAACACTAGTTGTGGAGAGAGGTTAGGGTGGTTTAACAGCCACCCTAACCCCAAATGGGGGTATTAATATGATGATGCCGGATATAACTGCCAAAGACATTATCCAACCATTAGATAGTTATCCTTCAATATATATTGATGACAATATTAAAAGAGCTTTGTCTAAATTGCAATTTTCACTGTGCAACAGCCATTTAAAACGGCGTAGCTTATTGGTACTGAACAGAGATGATAAAATGGTTGGTTGGATAAACCTATGGGATATTTTAGCGCTCATTCAACCCCGCAAGATAAACGACGCTGAAATAATTGATTTAGAATATATTAAAGGCTGGAACCTAGCTGGATATTCTAAATCGTCTTCCCATTATATTCGACATTTGGTTTGGTGGGTTTCTGACGATGTGTGGCCGTCTTTGGAAAAGCACTGTGAGAGAATTGCGGACATGAAAATTACCAATTTGGTGAGGCCCATTGAAGCATATGCTGTTCAATATGACACCTGCCTAAAAGAAGTGGTGGCAGTAATGTATGAAAAAAACTTATTTACATTGCCAGTGGTAGAAAAGGAAGAATTAATCGGTTTCATTAGGGCAGAGGATATTATATTAGAAACCGCTCGCATAATGATGAACCTGCCGGTTATTAAGAATGAAAAATATGCTGTTTCAGTAAAACCCCCCGTCCATTGCCCCTAAAATTGTAAGGAGTAAGGAAATGGTTAGGGGAAAAGGTAAGCACAACCTTGTAAATAATGTTAGTTTAGTGCTAAAAGAACTGGTAAGAACCTCCGGGCGGGGTGGTTCAACATTGGAAGAGTTAGCTGATTTGTGCGGTGTAAGTACTAGAAATGTTTATAGATACCTCAGGGAAATAGAAACTATGGGTTTTCAACTGCTTAGACCATCCCAAGTAAACAGCAAAAATAAAGGTAAGGGACGGTATCGGTTGAGTGCCCAAGTGCTTCAGATATGCCAAACCGATATGGAGTTGGTGATGTTAATTAATTTTTATTCCCATATGGAAAAACAGTACCGTGAGCACCTTAACCTGATAAATGAAGTGTTTATAAGATATTTAGCGGGAAAAAATGGTTTGATATTGCCCATAAATTGGAAATAATAAAAAATTTAAGACAGGGTTTTAACCCTGTCTTAAATACTTATCTGTCTTCGTCTAGCAAATATAATCTATTATCCTCCAGCTGGTACATTAAGGGCGCCACTAATATTTTAGGATATCTATCGCGCAACCTTTTGGTTTCAGTTTGTAAAAAATCTAGTTCGTTGCAAATTTCGTAATGGGGTGCAAAATGTTTATAGTGATCTACTGCTGCTTGGTATTCCCAACCAGCCGCCACCAGTCCATTGACAAATTTTTCTTCCTTGGCAGCCAAATTAACCATGCCACAGTAGTTGTGACCTATTAAGGCAATGGCCTTTACCCCACCGACGGCCACCGCATATGAAACGCAAAATTCTAAGTTGCGCAGGTTGCCGCCACCACTTCTGAGAACATAGGCAAAGTTTTCGGGGATGCGTAAGCTTTTACGGTTATCCATACACATTCCAACAACAATTTTGGCATGATCTACTTTTTCAAAAGGTTTGTTAAGGTTCTGGTATTCTAATAATTCAGCTATAGGCGTATTTTGATATTTACTGTAAATATCTGACTTGTTATTAACACTAATAAGTGTTGTCATTTCAGCATCCGCCTTTCGTTATTTAGTAAGCTAGGGCGTTATCTCTATCTTAGCTGTAAAGGCCCTTTGGTATACCTGAATTAAGGTAGTAGGGCCGGGATACCCAATAACGGCCAGATTGTTAGGGCAAATAACCCAATCATCGCCACCGCAATAATGGTAAATGGAATACCCGTAGTAAAGAATTCTCCAGTGGTGAACTGCTTAGATTGATAAGCAATGGCGTTTGGCGCTGCTCCCACCAGCAACATGTATGGCAGAGCTGCTGCGGCTAAAGAAGCGTATAAAATCAGGTATGGGTTAACCCCTAGATATCCAGCCACAACCAGTGCCACTGGCAAGGTAATGGAAATGGCAGCCACGTTCATAATAAAGTTGGTAAGCACAATGATTAAGCAGGCAATTCCCAGTAGAAATACTAACCAATGGGTATCGTTAAACATAGCTAACCAGTGAACGGCCATCCATTGGGCAGCCCCGGTTTCCCAAAGGCAGAGACCAATACTCATGGCACCACCAAATAACAGTACAATGTTCCAAGGCACACCTTTCTCGAGATCTTCTACTGTAAATGTCTTAGTTAAGAAGAGCAGGATAATGGCAATGAGAATGGGCACAGTTCTGCCAATAGCTGCTAACGCAGGGATAAAACTCTGTAAAGCTAGGACAACGACCACTGTTAACGCTAAAATTGCAACAAAGATTTCCTGTTTAGATAAAGGACCCATTTGAGAATAAACTTCTTTTGCCTTTTCCTTCAATCCAGGAATATTTTTCTTTTCTGGTTTACAAAAAATAAATGCCAGCAATAACCAGGTGATTAGAGTCATGACGATACCAAAAGGACCCATAGCTATTGTCACTTCCAAGAAAGAGACGTAGTTACCGGTAAACTCTTGGAAGAAACCAGCAGCCACTGCGGTGCGGGCGGCCCCTAACATGGTAATCATACTACCGGCACCAGCAGCATAGGCCATACCAATAAACATTGCTCTACCAAATTTACTTGGTTTTTCGTCCTCATCATACATTTTGAGGATAACCATCATTAACGGGAACATGGTGGCTGCCACCGCAGTGTGAGCCATGATTAAAGTTAGCCCGATGGTGACTAGGAATACACCAAGTAAAATCTTTCTAGAATCTTCGCCAACAACCGTTAGCATTTTAAAAGCCATGCGGTTGGTTAAGCCAACTTTAGTAAAGGCTAGGCCCAGCATTAATGAACCCAAAATAAAGAGTACCGATGTATCTGCAAAGTTACCGAAGGCCTGTTCCGCCGGACGAATTAAAAAAACAGCCTGGGCGACACCGATTAAAAGACTGGTGACACCAATTGGTATTACTTCAAAAACCCACCAAATACCAGCCAATAAAAACAGTCCAATGGCTAACTGTCCTTCCCTGGATAATTCAAAGCTGTTACCCATGGGGTCCACTGCTGGCGTTAGTGATGGCATAAAGTAAAATAATGCAAATGCTCCTAAACCAGCTAATATTGCGGCTATTCTAGTGATGTTAATTTTCTTTTTAGGGTTAACATTGGTGGCAACATCAACTGTTGCCTGAGCAGCATTACTCATACTCATTTAAGATCCCTCTTTTCCCATTAATTGGTAAAGTTTTAAAGGTACGAGGCTAATCAGTTAATTATTAAGTATGTAGCAAATTTGATTGTTCCAAAAGGTGCAAGTTATGACAGTGTGACAGGTTAAATGTGTTTAGACATCCCTCCTTGATCTCGGTAGGATCGGTTGTTATTTTAATAACAATATTATACATCCATGCAGCGTAGCTGACAATGGTTTTGTCATTACTGGGTGTTCCAAATTTGCATTAGTTTTTTAAGCAAGTACAATCAAGGGGAGAAATCCCCTTGATTGTTAAAAGTTTAATTAATTAAGGCAGTATGGCCGGGATACCCAGTAACGGCCAGATTGTTAGGGCAAATAACCCAATCATCGCCACCGCAATAATGGTAAATGGAATACCAGTGGTAAAGAATTGTCCAGTGGTAAATTGCTTAGATTGATAAGCAATGGCGTTTGGCGCTGCTCCCACCAGCAACATGTAAGGTAGGCCAGCCGCGGCCAAAGAGGCATACAAAATTAGGTATGGGTTAACCCCTAGGTATCCAGCCACAACCAGTGCCACTGGCAAGGTAATGGAAATGGCAGCCACGTTCATAATAAAGTTGGTAAGCACAATGATTAAGCAGGCAATTCCCAGTAGAAATACTAACCAATGGGCATCATTAAACATAGCCAACCAGTGAACGGCCATCCATTGGGCAGCCCCGGTTTCCCAAAGGCAGAGACCAATACTCATGGCACCACCGAATAACAGTACGATGTTCCAAGGCACACCTTTCTCGAGATCTTCTACTGTAAATGTCTTAGTTAAGAAGAGCAGGATAATGGCAATGAGAATGGGCACAGTTCTGCCAATAGCTGCTAACGCAGGGATAAAACTCTGTAAAGCTAGGACAACGACCACTGTTAACGCTAAAATTGCAACAAAGATTTCCTGTTTAGATAAAGGACCCATTTGAGAATAAACTTCTTTTGCCTTATCCCTCAGTCCTGGGATGCTTTTCTTTTCTGGTCTACAGAAAACAAATGACAACAATAACCAGGTGATCAGAGCCATGGAGAGACCAAAGGGTCCCATTGCTATTGTCACTTCCAAGAAAGAGACGTAGTTACCGGTGAACTCCTGAAAGAAACCAGCAGCCACTGCGGTGCGGGCGGCTCCTAACATAGTGATCAAACTACCGGCACCAGCACAGTAGGCTAAACCAATAAACATTGCTTTACCGAAGTTACTTGGTTTTTCGTCCTCATCATACATTTTGAGGATAACCATCATTAACGGGAACATGGTGGCTGCCACCGCAGTGTGAGCCATGATTAAAGTTAGACCGATGGTAATCATAAAAACACCAAGTAAAATCTTTCTAGAATCTTCGCCAACAACCGTTAGCATTTTAAAGGCCATGCGGTTGGTTAAACCGACCTTACTAAAGGCTAGACCCAGCATTAATGAACCCAGAATAAAGAGCACCGATGAATCTGCAAAGTTACCGAAGGCCTGTTCCGCCGGACGAATTAAAAAAACAGCCTGGGCGACACCGATTAAAAGACTGGTGACACCAATTGGTATTACTTCAAAAACCCACCAAATACCAGCCAATAAAAACAGTCCAATGGCTAACTGTCCTTCCCTGGATAATTCAAAGCTGTTACCCATGGGGTCCACTGCTGGCGTTAGTGATGGCATAAAGTAAAATAATGCAAATGCTCCTAAACCAGCTAATATTGCGGCTATTCTAGTGATGTTAATTTTCTTTTTAGGATTAACATTGGTGGCAACATCGGCTGTTACTTGAGAAGCGCTGTTCATAAGAACACCTCTTTCCATTCAAATATCGTCTGTACATCTTAAGGTGCTTTGCAATTATATTTTGTTGAGTTATAAATATTTACTTGTACTAAAAGGTGCTTGTTATGCCAAATTAAAAGTAGTAATACCACCTTCTTCCTGTTGATATGACCATGGATTATATTTCACAATCCATGGCTTAAAAATATAAAACTTAATCAGTTTTTGTGCTGGATGGTTCAATAATACTGTTTTGCATATTCTTATCAGGTTTTAGTTTTTCAGCGTGATATATTTCATTACTGATGACAAACTTCTCCAATAACAAAAAAATAATAGTGACAACGGCAGGTGGTAATAAAGCAGCTACTATTAGCAGTTTAGCAAACTTTACCCATCCAATCATTAATAGCACCAATGCTAAAGAAGTTTTAGCTCCTGACATAATCAACAGAGTTTCTTTAGTTTGGGTTGAAAATTTATGTTTAGGAATTGTTTTGGACGCTGCATAACCCAATTGGGAACCAACCACAACGCCAATCAGCAACAAAACTGTAATTATTATCGAGATAAAGCTGGACGATGACCACAACTTTATGCCGATGATTGATGTTGTCAATACTGTAATAAAGCTTGAGGTCAAGGCCATTGGAACAGGCAGACCGAGAAAGTATGTTAGTAAAGGAATTTGCACCATCAGCGACCCGCCACCAATTAATCCGGTTAATAAACCGAACACAGTGCCAAGTAAGACTGGAATCCATAGAGTAACTTTGATTACCGGGTTTAACTCAATAATAGGCGGTATTTTTACAGTACTGATTTTGGGTAGCAATTGTAAATTATTACTGACAACACTTTGGCGAATTAGAATTACTACCCCAGAAATTATTAATAGTGCTATATATAGGCTACGAATAACGGTATCGGCGATATGATACTGTTCTAAAAATACTATCAAGTTATAGCTAAGGTAGATACCAATTGCACCGCTAATACTTAGAATTGCAGTTAATTGCCAGTTAAAAAATTTGTTGTGGCGGCTACTAAACAATGTTTTTCCGCAAACATGTGCTAAATCAGAACCAATGGCAAACACCATGGGCACACCAAAAATGTTCATTGCAGGAACGGTAAGAAACATTGAAGCCGATCCAAAATAAGCTCCTAGAATACCGATACTAAAACCAATAAGTAAAATAATGTAGGGGTTAATGAAAATTACGGCGCTGTCATAGTTTAAGTACATAATGTCAGCCCCTTAACTGCTATAGCAGTGACAATGTTATTATCACTACTCTAAAATATGTGAATTAAATTGTACAGTGCTAAAATAAGCTGTTTATTAATATTATGTTTGTGATTGTTAAGCACATAAAGATTTACTTTGAATTTCTAAGTATGAAATTATTTTTGTCATGTAACATTTTAAGTGAACTATCATACAAGTTTTGCACAAAAATAAACACCGTGATTTTTAATAATCACGGTGTTAGCTTTAATTAAAACTTAGCTAATTTCTGTAGCATGCAGATAAGATAATTTTCGCGATAGGTACTTGCTGCGGTGGGCTTTAATGACTGAGTTACAATATTCTTTCATTTTGAGCCGTAGCCTTTTTGGTTCCACTATTTCCGCTTCTCCACTCCATTGAAATACCCAAGGTAATATTTCTTTGCAAGTATTAAGTTTAAGGGTGATTAGTATTGAACCATCAGATAACACTTCTTCTAAAACTAACTCTGAAGGCACCGACTCCCGTTTATAACTTTCCGCTGCAGTTGGACTGATGATAATCTTAGCAGTTTCCACCAGTTCCTTATTATTTTTATTGCAATGTATATTTTGTAATACAGCCTGCGTAGAGGTTGTTTGTTTGCAAGTTTGTAATGCAGAGCTTTGTTTTTCTTCGTTTTCTTCAGGTAATTTCCAGTCTGCAGGCAAGCTCAAACAATATTTCGCCGCCAAATATCTGATAAAAAATTCATTAATGATTTTCAAATGCTCACGATATTGTAATTCCCTTTGCGCATTTAGTCCCATAATCATCATTAAATTAGTATCTACTGAAGTTTCTGGCAAAGTTTTTCTGCGTAACCGGTACTTGCCGTGACCAATTTGCCCAGGCTTTGACTGCAATGGCCGAACAAGTTCAAAGCCCATTTCTTCTATTTCGTTAAGATACCTGTATATGTTTCTTTTACAAACCCCGCAGAGTTCGCATAATTCCTTCAGCGTTAAACCTCCATCACGAGATGTTTTTCTTAACTCATTTAATATTAGATTAAGATTCGCCGCATGATTATGTTTTTTATGGGCTCTACCCATAATTATCCTCTCCTCAATTTTACTTTAAATGCCCCTCATGAACTTGTTGAAGGAATCGTTAGCTTGCCCTTTTCTGTATGTGGCACATTCATAACAACCTTAGCCATTTCTAATACTATATCTTCTGCACGAATAAAGCCAACCAATTTACCCTGTTCTACCACTGGTAAAGTAGAAATATTATTTTCTGACATAATGGTTGCCGCTGTGTGAAGTGATGTATTGGCATGCACTGCCCCTGATTCTAATGGCCTGATTATATCAGTTATTATTTTGTCTGCTAGATTTTCACACAATTCAGTGAGTGTTTTTTGCCAATAATTACTATCAATACTGTTGTAAAATTCACGGGCAAAATAGGTGGCAGGCCCGTTATAATCAGCTAAGTTCCAACCCTGAATGTAGCTCTTAAGGGTGCTTATGGGTTGAATTACTGATAAAATATCTCTTAAAGTTACCCAACCAATGGGTTTATCCTCTTGGTCCAACACTAATAGATTGCGTCTCTTGTTTTGATAAGAGCACAAAGAAAACTGAAACTTAGATAATGCTCTCTTAACAGTATCATTTTCGTAGATTATTGGGTAACTGTCAACAGGTAACATAATATCCTTTGCTGTGGAATTTTCAGGTGGTAACACAATTTTTACCTCCTAATTATATTAAGGTTAAGGCGACTCCAAACTGAGTCGCCCTAAATTTTATGCCTTATTAATGACCGGCAGAACCGAGGATGCCAGAGGCAGCAACCACCAGAACGATAACTTCAGTGATTGCGATAGTGAAGAATGCAATATCTTTTTGCTTTAGGTAAGCTGGTACTAAAAATATTAGATAAGCAATTATTGTTAAACCACCAAGCCAGGCAACCCCCAGCAAACTTAAAAAGTTACCATAATTTAGCATACCTAACCACTCCCAACCTGTAGGAGATCCAGTCACCTCAAGATATTCATGGGCGCTTAAATGCCAGTTTTGAGCAATTTCACTGGGGTGAACCATTCCGGGCACCATTCCGGTGACATATAGTAAGAATGTTACAACCAGCACAGCTAAGCCCAACCATTGTCCGTAGTTAATCATTTTCGCATAAGCCACCTGTTCAGCGGGAACATTCATTAGAGGTTGATTGGTGACTGCTGTATTTACTTGTTGTTTAGCTAATTGGCTATTTGCCATATTATTTACCTCCTTAAAAAACTACATTACTCCCAGACCCTTTAGAATTGAGTTAATACCGGCAAAGATGAGCATGGCAATCACTAGATACCTCACAGTTTTAGGCTTGGATTTTGATAACAATTTAACACCCACTTGTGAGCCTAGCATAATACCTATTACTGAGGGAACTGCTATAATCGGCAGCACTGCCCCTTGGTTGAGATAAATCCATGCAGCCGATGTATCTGTGATGGAGAGCAAAAATTTACTGGAACCAACGGCCAGTTTAAGTGGTGCGCCCATCAGTAAATTTAGCACTGGCACGTTTGCCCAACCGGCGCCAAGACCGAACATACCGGCAATCAGGCCGATGAAAATAAACGTTAGGTAACCTTGAGCGGTACGCCATATAGTCCAATTAATTTGTTTGCCGGAGGTTTCTTCAACATAAGTACCACATATTTTTAATTTTTTAGCTAAGCCATCTCCGCCCTCCGGAACGTTGGGCACGTCACTGTTTTTTGAGAAAATAAATAACATAGCAATGGCACTGATTGTTACCCCTAAAGCAATCTGCAAAATATCCTGTGGCAGTGCCAAACCGATAAAAGCACCGATAATACTAAAGGTGGAGGCGATTAAAGCCACTGGTAGCGCTAACCTTAAATTAGCAAACCCTTTTTTTAATAATCCGGGACCGGCGGCCAATGCACCTGATAGAGCAACTATTAAACCAGCTCCGCGGACAAAATCTAAGTTAAACGGGAAGAAACTACCGACAATTGGTACAAACAATACACCGCCACCTACACCGGCCAATACCGCCACGATACCTAGCACAAATGATGTTACTAGTAATAATGCGGGCCAAATCCACCATGGGGTACCAGGGTTGCCGGCAGCGGTTGCTACTGAATTGGCAATATCGGGCATGGCGGTTGATACAGCCAATGTTATAGAACTAATTTTCTCAACAATTATTTCTAACATTTTAAATCCCCCGTTGAAATGAATTTTAACTAACTTTAGTAAAAATATAATGTCATAAATCATTGCATGACTTCTAGCAAACTCTAATGATCTAAAATGAACAATCCCTCCCTTCAGGTGTTGGTAACATGTTGGCGGTTTGAGCATTATTTATCTGTTTTCAAGAACATGATTTATGTTATAATTTGTGTAGTGTCTTATTTTTTTTCAGTCTTCTTTGCTTGATATTAATTTCCCAAAACTTCTAATAACCGCCCTCATCGTAGGTAATAAGCAATAACGATGCCAACATAAACAAAAACAAACAAACCCTTGGCATGTGAGGGTTTGTTAACACACAGCGAATTATATTCTTGTACATAACTGTACAAAAACAATCAGCAGTTAAAAAATAATTGTCACCAGGGCAAAAAAAGTCTTATAATTAAGGTAAAATCAAATGTTTTTAAGCTTGAATGTTAACGTACAACAACTGTCCATATTCAGACACTATTTTTTTCTGCCATATAAAATTTAGAAATTTGGTTAATTAGTTGGTTGATGATGGGGGATATTAATATGCAGTTATTTTCTCGTCGGAGCTTGCGGTTTCAAGTGATTGTGATTACCTTAATAATACTGGTCATCCCAGCATTGGTAATTTTATACGACAATCACTATGCCGGCAAAAAAGAAGAAATAACCTTTATGGCCAAAGAAGAAAGACTGGGAACTATTGTTCAGACTGTTTCACAGGACTTGAACGCCCAAATGTTTGCTAATAAAAAACTTATGTCGCAAATGAACACTAAAGAGCTACATGCTTACTTAGGAGAACTATTTTCTGAGGTGGCAACACCGAAGGTGGAAATAAATCCTGGTGTCAGGCTAAGTCTTTATATTCCTGAAAGCAATGAATTGGTAGTAAAGGGCTTTTTGCACAACTACCGTAAATTATCCGCAGATGAACAAGTGGAACGGGAAAAGGAAATATTTAAAAGTTCTTATGCTGGTATTCAAAGTGTAATTGCCAGCGGACATCCTTTGGCTACCATTTCCGGGGAGCCTGACGATAGATTTTTTCAAAACTTTGTGCCTATAAGATATAACGATGAGATTGTTGCTGTGCTTTGGGCAGATGAGCGATTGCACCCAATTTTTGATCAAGCTCGTCAGTTTCGGACGATGAGTAGATCTTTTTCCTTACTGGCGATAGTAATTGGTGGATTGGGTGCTTTTGTGGTGATTAACAACTTAACATTAAATGTGCGTAGAATTAAAAAAGGATTAGAGAATCTAGAAAAGGATATAAACAATTTGCTGCCAGAAATGCCCGGCGAAATGGGCCAAATTGTTGGAGCCATTAATAAAATGGCCTGTTCATTGGCTGAAAAGGAACGATTGGAAGAAGAAATGAGGCGTCAAGAGCGCTTAGCCTCTTTAGGACAAGTGGTGACCGGGGTTGCCCATGAATTGCGCAATCCGTTAGGCATTATTAAAACCACTGTGCAATTGATGGAAGGGGAGGTAAATGAACCGTCAGTACAAGAGTATTGTCATGTAATTAAAAATCAAGTGGATCGTCAGAACAAAGTAATAACAGAGTTATTGGCCTATGGTAGACCCAGTAAACCATTAAAGGAATTGCTACAACTAAACAAATTGTTAGATGCTGTGTTAACCTTTACCAGTGCGCAACTGCGCCAAAACAAAGTTAAATTAAAGACTATTTATGATCAGAATTTACCGCATGTTTATGCTGACGCTGATCGCATAAAACAGGTATTTGTCAACTTGATTCTTAACTCGGTACAGGCAATGCCTCATGGTGGACGGTTAGTTATTAGCACCAGCTATAACTTAGATCAGGTGATGGTAAAATTTAAAGATAGCGGTATAGGAATTCAGGAAGGTGATATTAAAAAAGTATTTGAGCCATTTTTCACAACCAAAGATACAGGTACTGGTTTGGGGTTAACGATTTGCCGACAAATAGTAATGATGCACAAAGGAGACATCAAAGTCGAGAACAACGAAGAAGGCGGTGTAACTTTTATAGTTATACTACCCATTGTCGAGCAGGGGGTGGATAATTAATGATTCCTAAGATTTTGATTATTGATGATGAGGAGTATATGTGTTGGGCATTAAAAAGGGCAATGGAGCAAGAAGGTTATCACGCTGTTACCGCCACCTCTGGTAACCAGGGAATTAACTTATTAAAAGAAAAGGGCCCATCCTTAATTTTATTGGACCTAAAAATGCCTGAGATGGATGGCTTGGAAGTGTTAAGCATTATCCGAGAAATTCACCCTAACGTACCAGTAATTATGATTACCGCCCATGGCACCATTCAAACTGCCATTGAAGCAATGAAGTTAGGGGCGGTGGATTATATTACCAAACCCTTTGATTTAGATGAATTAAAAATGGTGGTTAAACAGGCACTGAAGTACAGCAAACTGGTTTCTGAGGTATCGTTTTTGCGATCTGAGCTTAGCAAGAAATATGGCACCATTATAGGTGAAAGTCAGGCCATGAAAGAAGTAATGATGCTGATTGATCGGGTAGCCACCACTAATGCCACCGTGATGATAACCGGTGAGAGTGGCACCGGAAAAGAAGTGACTGCCCGGGCCATTCACCAAGCCAGTGAACGGCGTGATAATCCATTCGTGCCGGTAAACTGTGCTGCCCTGCCGGAGCAGTTGTTGGAAAGTGAGCTGTTTGGTCACGAAAAAGGTGCCTTTACCGGGGCGGTGGCTTTGAGAACGGGGCGCTTTGAGCTGGCGGACAAAGGGACTATTTTTTTAGACGAAATAGCAGAAATGCCTTTATCAATGCAGGCTAAATTACTGCGGGTTATACAAGAACGAACCTTTGAACGGGTAGGTGGTACAGAAACTTTAAAAGTTGATGTGCGGATAGTTGCAGCCACCAATAAAGATATAAAAAAATCAGTGGAAAAAGGTGAATTTAGGGAGGACTTATACTATCGATTGAATGTTATACACATTCAATTACCGCCCCTAAGAGACCGCAAAGAAGATATTCCATTATTGGCAAACAACTTTTTGTTTAAGTATATGATGGGTACCCATCCGGTAAAAAATATATCTAAAGAAGCTATGGATTTGTTATTAAGCTATAATTGGCCAGGTAACATCCGGGAACTGCAAAATGTTATCGAGCGAGCTGTGATTATCTGTCAGGGGGATACGGTATTACCTGAGCATTTACCAAAAGAGTTGCAGCAGAACGGTCACGAAGATGTGGAAAGCATCATTAATTTTCCCGATACAGGTATTTCACTGGAACAGGTGGAAAAGGAATTGATTTTAAAGGCTTTGACGAAAAGCAGTGGCAATCAAACTAAAGCAGCTCAATTATTGGGGATCACCCGTTCGGCCTTGATTTACCGTAGCCAAAAGTATAATATTAACTTAGGTTAAAATTGGAAGCTCGTGGGTAAAATAACCCTACGAGCTTTTCTTAAGGTGGCGATAGATATTGGGTAACTTTATACCAGCTTACAAAACAATAAAGCTAGAAGAATTAAAAGAGAGAGCTCAACAGGCGGTGCAGCTATTGGCGGATTGTACCGTTTGTGCCCAACATTGTCATGTTAACCGCCTGCAAGGCGAAAAAGGTTTTTGCCGAGTGGGCAGAGAGGCTGTGGTCGCTAGCTTTGGCAGACATTTTGGGGAAGAAGATGTGTTGGTGGGACAAAACGGCTCCGGTACAATATTCTTCAGTTATTGCAATCTAGCTTGTCAGTTCTGTCAAAATTGTGAGGTCAGTCACAATGGAGAAGGCAGAGAAGTAAGTGCAGATGAGTTGGCGGAAATAATGCTTGACCTGCAACGGATAGGTTGTCACAATATAAATTTAGTATCTCCCAGCCATATTGTGCCCCAAATTTTAGAGGCTTTAGTAATAGCCGCTGAAAAGGGCTTAAATATTCCCTTGGTATACAACACTGGTAGTTATGATGAAATAAAAACCATAGAATTACTGGATGGTATAGTGGACATCTATCTGCCAGACATCAAGTTTTCCATTGATAAGCAAGGAGAAAAATATGCAGCAGCCCCGAATTATTTTACAGTGGCGAGAAAAGTCATTAAAGAAATGCATAGGCAAGTGGGAGACCTGCAAAAAAATAATCAAAACATAGCCACTCGGGGTATACTGGTAAGGCACCTAGTAATGCCCAATGATGTTTCTGGCAGTGAAATGGTGCTACAGTACCTAGCAAATGAAATTTCACCCCATACATATATCAACATTATGGATCAATATTACCCGGCCCATAATGCTAGCAAATTTCCAGAAATCAGCCGCCCCACCAGTGGTCGTGAGCACCGTTGGGTGCTACAAAAGGCTAGAGAGTTGGGTTTGGATAGGGTTGTTTAAAACTAAGCCCCTGCATGGTGCAGGGGTTTTATTTATGTGATATCATGGACAATAATAGTCTTTAATTAGAGGCGGTGCTAGTTTGAATAATGAGGTAACAATTAATATAACCGGCTTAACGCACCAGGGGGAAGGGGTGGGACGCCTTCCCGATGGATTAGCGGTGTTTGTTCCTGGGGTGGTGCCGGGCGAAATGGCACAAGTGAAGATAATTCAACGCAAGAAAAACTTTGCTAGGGCAAAGCTGCTGCATATTTTGCAAGCCACAGCAGACCGTTGCCAACCGGAGTGTAGTGTTTTCAGTGAATGTGGTGGTTGCACGCTACAGCACGTTAACTATCAAGCTCAGCTTACCTATAAAAGGCAGCAGGTGGTAGATAATTTAACCCGCATTGGTAAATTATCAGAGGTAAATGTTGAAAGTACTTTAGGTATGGACAACCCTTGGCATTACCGCAATAAAGTGCATTTTCAGGTGCAACAGATTAATGGTGGTATCCGCTTAGGTTATTTTGAACAGGGCAGTCACCATTTTTTGCCCCTGACCCCACACTACTGCCAATTGGTGGATGAAGATTTAAACGACACTGCTAAGCAAGTAGAAATGATATTAAACAAACATAAAGTATCAGTGTATAATTGGCGGACTAAGAGTGGTTTGTTGCGCCATGTGCTTTTGCGTAAAGCGGTGGCTACAGACCAAATCATGGTGGTGTTGGTGACCGGCAGGGGCAGTTGGTACAACCAAAAACTTATTGCCGCTGACATCCAAAAATTGCAACCCAAAGTGGTATCGGTGATCCGCAATATCAATAAGGCCAGCAACCGAGTGGTGTTAGGGGATGAAAACATCACCTTGGCTGGCCAAGCCACCATTACAGATAAATTGGCCAATCTATACTTTGAAATTTCCCCCAACTCTTTCTATCAGGTAAACCCAGTTCAAACCCAACTGCTATATCAAAAGGCATTAGAATATGCGGAGCTAAACGGTAACGAAAAAGTATTGGACGCCTATTGTGGTATTGGCACCATCGCCCTTTTCATGGCTGGCCATGCTAAAGAGGTGATGGGGTTAGAAGTGGTACCCCAAGCAGTGGAAAATGCCAAAGAAAATGCAGCGAGAAATGGTGTCAGCAATGCTGAGTTTTACCAAGGGGAAGTTGAAAGAATGTTGCCATTAATGTATAAAGAGGGCTATCGCCCAGGTGTAGTGGTGCTGGATCCGCCACGCAAAGGCTGTGAACCAGAGGTGCTCCAAACCATTACCCAAATGCAAGTGCCAAGGATTGTCTACGTATCTTGCGACTCCAGCACCATGTCCAGAGATATAGCCTATTTACATGAAAATGGTTACCAGGCAAGAAAAGTACAACCGGTGGACATGTTTCCGCATACGGCTCACGTTGAGACGGTTGTATTGATGTCTAGAAAGTGATGTCCGGAAAGCCTTGAGAATACTGAGTTTTATAAAATGAAAGTAAATCTGTCTACTCGACTTAAGCCCTCGATATGTGTACGTGGAAACATATCGAGGGTGTTTTTTTGTGGTAAAAATGAGTCTGAAATTAGGTAGGGGTGAGTGGACAGAATAGATAAATTAGTAGGGTTGAGGAGACAGGATGGATGTAACATTCTATACACCTGAGATTATAGCATAGAATTTAGAAGGATTTGGAGTAAGAATTATTGAATACAAATCAAAAATCATGCGAACGTAAAGAAAATGTTTGCAATATGATGATGCTAATGATATTATGTAATTATACATACATAGAGGTGATTATGATGGCAATTAGTTATAAAAAACTTTGGAAGCTTCTTATTGATAGAGATATGAAAAAGAAAGACTTACAGAAACTTGCAGGCATTAGTTCTGCTACGATCACAAAGCTTGGTAAAAACGAAAATGTTAGTACAGAAATAATACAAAAAATCTGTATAGCGTTGGAATGTGACGTCTGTGATATCATGGAAATGGATACCAAACGGAATTAGTATTTATTATTGTGAAATATCAATCAAATGGAGGCTTGTTTAATGATAAATATAAGAAAATTAGAATCAGAATTATGGGAATCAGCAGATCTCTTACGTCAAGGTTCTAAATTAAGTTCTCAAGAATATTGCATGCCGGTTCTTGGTTTAATCTTTTTGCGTTATGCATATAGTCGGTTTAAATACGTGGAAGCTGAAATTCTAAAAGACCGTCCTGTACGTAATGGTCGCGTACTTCCTGTTGAGTCAAGTGATTTTAAGCAGAAAAGTGCTATCTTTTTACCTGAGAAGGCACGATATGATTATCTGCTCAATTTGCCAGACGATGCTGATTGTGGGAAGGCAGTCAATGAGGCTATGGAGTTAATTGAGGCAGAGAGTACTCAATTGAAAGGAATACTACCCAAAACATATACTTCTTTCAGAAATGATTTGTTGAAAGAATTGTTGCGTATTTTTAACAATAGTGCATTGAACGAAATCAACGATGATATCCTAGGTCGCATTTATGAGTATTTCTTAAATAAGTTTGCTTCAGCTATCGCATCGGATGATGGAGTTTTCTTTACACCTAAATCTCTAGTAAAGATGATTGTGAATATAATTGAGCCAACTCAAGGGATAGTGTTAGATCCTGCCTGTGGCAGTGGTGGAATGTTTGTTTCCTCCAGCGACTTTGTCAATTCTGAAGGAATCAATGCTAATTCTGCCATGACATTTTATGGACAAGAAAAAGTAGAGTTTAATGCGAAGTTATGTATCATGAATATGGCTGTACACGGATTAAATGCAAAAATCAAATCTGGTGATGAGGCTAACAGCTTCTATCATGATGCTCATAATCTGGAAGGGCGCTGCGATTATGTAATGGCTAATCCTCCATTTAATGTAGATAAAGTAAAAGCAGAATCTACTCAGAATGCAGGACGCTTACCTTTTGGGTTGCCGGGAGTAAATCAAAAAAAGGAAGTCTCTAATGCCAATTATCTTTGGATTTCATATTTCTATGCGTATTTAAATGATACTGGACGCGCTGGTTTTGTTATGGCTGCTTCTGCTACGGATAGTGGCAATAAGGATCGAGAAATCAGAAAACAGCTTATTCAGACAGGACATGTAGACTGTTTAATGTCAGTGGCTAATAACTTCTTTTACAAGGTTTCATTGCCTTGCTCCCTGTGGTTCTTTGATAAGGGAAAGAAAGAAGAATTAAAGGATAAAGTGCTTTTCATAGATTCGCGTAATTACTATACTGTAGTGGATCGAACACTCAATGAGTGGAGTGAATGGCAGATGAAAAACCTCAATGCCATTGTCTGGCTCTACCGTGGAGAGAAAGAAAAGTACACAAAATTATTACAGGATTATTGGACTCAAATTATCAATGATTACAAAGAATTTGATGCTGCATTTGAAAGTGTGTCGGTACTGTTGAATGGCTATGGTGAGAAACTTAAACCATTGAGAGTTCAGATTTCAGATATCGTTAAAAACTCAGAGGATATTAACCAGCTGTTACCGCTGAATGATTTGTTGAAAAAGTATAGTACAGAACTTAATGCTTCGTTAAAAGCTCTTTGTGAGTACGGTGATGGATTGGAGAAGGATGAAGCTAAGGTGTTTGCTAAATCCATCGATGAATCCGCAACAACTTGGGATCGCTTCAAAAAGTCTGTTTCTACTCGCATTGTGGAAGTAGTATCTCAAATCAAGGCCTGCCGTACAGTGATAAAAGAAGCAAAATGGCTCACTGAGAAATTCGGAGACGGCACATATACCGATGTTCTGGGACTTTGTAAAGTTGCAACTATAGATGAAATAGAAGAAAAGAACTGGAGCCTTACTCCTGGTGTATATGTGGGTGTTGCTCCTGTAGAAGAAGATGATGAAAACTTCGAAGAAAGAATGACCGAAATTCACAAGGAACTCTTAACATTACAGTCAGAGGCAAACAAGTTAATGGATACTATTTCGGCGAACTTTGAGGTGTTGGGTATATGAATAGAAAAGTACAATTAGGGGATTTATGCGATTTTATAAATGGTGGTGCTTGGAGTGATAAAGAGTATGTAAGTACAGGAATTCCTGTTCTTAAAGTATCAAATTTTAAACCATCTGGGTTTTTGTTAGAAGATGTTAGTAGATTACCGAATAGTAGTTTGGAAAAGTATAAGAAGCATCTTCTGCAAAAGGGAGATATGGTTATTGCTACAGTGGGGTCTCATCCTAATCTTGTAAATTCAGCTGCGGGTAGGAGTTGCGTAATAACCGACGAGGTTACAGGATACTTGCTTAACCAGAATGCTGTCTGTGTGAGAACTCTTGATTCGGAAGTTTTAGACCAGAAATACTTAACTTACCTTGGTAAATCTTTTTATTTTCAACATTATATTCAATCCCGTGGTAAAGGCGCAGCAAATCAAATGCGTATAGCGATAAGTGCAATTAAGGAATACGAATTAGAGCCTCCAGATATTGGCACACAACGACGCATTGCAGAAATTCTCTCAGCTTATGATGATTTAATAGAAAATAACCAAAAGCAGATTAAGTTGCTAGAAGAAGCTGCCATGAGGTTGTATAAAGAATGGTTTGTAAATCTTCGATTCCCTGGATATGAAAACAGTAAGATAGTTGATGGTGTGCCGGAGGGGTGGAGATTGGGTAGAGTTTCAGAGTTGGCTGAGTTTAAACGTGGAAAAACAATCACCAAAAAAAATGCTAAAGATGGCAATGTACCTGTAGTTGCTGGTGGTTTAGAACCTGCTTATTTTCACAATGTTGCTAATACTGTAGCTCCAGTTATTACTATAAGTGCTTCAGGAGCCAATGCAGGGTATACAAGATTGTATAATACTGATATCTGGGCATCAGACTGCTCATATATTGATGCGTCTTATGGAGATAAGCTCTACTTCATTTATACATTTTTGAAAAATAATAAAGAAGTAATTGATAATTTACAACGTGGAGCTGCGCAACCACACGTATATGCAAAAGATATTAATGCATTATCTACTTATATACCAGAATCTACTATTATGGAACCGTTTTGTAATTTAGTTGCTCCTTTATTCAAAAAAATAGCAGTTCAAGAACGATTAATTTCAGAATTAAAACAAGCGCGCGATAAACTACTTCCTAAACTTATGAGTGGTGAGATTGAGGTGTAATTATGGTTCAAATACCTTTAGAATTTATCCAGATGGTTGAAAATGATATAGAACTTATAAATAAACTAATTGATAGTGAGGCTGATGAAGAGACTTTGAAAAGCCTCCATATGGAGCTTGATGGTAAATATCAAGCATGCATAAAGAACTGGGATAATAGTATGTATGGTTGGGTTAAAAATTTTGGTTTTTCATATGAATTCTTAGGAGTATCAAGCTTACTATGCAATCTGAAAATAATGAAAGCAAAACTGACGTCCTATAAATATCAAGTTAACGCTATACCGAATATGGTTCCAGACACAACAGTTAATGTAAGCATTGATAATAATATTGATATTAAGATTTCTTTTGAAACTGTTCGATCTCAGATTGACAATAATACGTCTCTCACTACTGAACAGACAATTGAAGCTAAACAAAAGATTGATGAAATAGAAGAAATTATAAAATCAAAAGATAGCAAGAAAAATAAATGGCAAAAAGCAAAACCTATTCTAGTTTGGTTAGCTGATAAGAGTGTTGATGTAGGTACAGCTATATTGCCACTATTATTAAAGATCCACTAAGGAGGGGTACATATGAGCTGGGAGTATTCTGAAAATATATTAGTGCAAAATAGTGCAGGAAACCTGCTTCAAGATGAATTGGGGTGGGATGTTCAGTTTGCTTATAATAAGGAAGTCCTTGGTAAGAATGGTACCTTTGGGCGTAAAAGCTATAAAGAAATTGTTCTTATCCGTTACCTTCGGAAAGCTCTGTTTGATAATAACGACTGGCTAACAGAAGAATACTGTGATTCCGCAATAAAGACACTCCTTGCTTATACGTCCTCTAGTAGCTTAATGCAGATTAATCGCGAAAAATATGGAATGCTTCGAGATGGCATTCCTATAAAAGTTAGGAAAGCTGACGGAGAGCAGGAGGATAGGCTGATCCGGGTATTTAATTTCTCTGAGCCTGAAAAGAACCATTTTCTTGCTATAAAGGAGATGAAGATTCATGGTGATTTATATCGTCGCAGAACCGATATTGTTGGCTTTGTGAATGGCATTCCACTGCTTTTTATAGAGTTGAAAAAGCAAAATGTAGATGTACAGGATGCCTACACCTGCAATTACACTGACTATTTAGATACCATTCCCCAGCTATTTCATTTCAATGCCTTTGTTATGTTGTCCAATGGCTTGGAATCCAAAGTAGGTACTTTGGGTAGTAAATACGAATTTTTTAATGATTGGAAACGTCTACATGAAGATGATAGCGGCTCTGTGGAGCTGGCAACCATGCTGAGAGGTATTTGTAATAAGAAAAACTTTATGGATTTATTTGAAAACTTTATACTTTTTGATACTTCTGGTGGTACAACGGCAAAAATCATGGCAAGAAACCATCAGTTCCTTGGTGTTAACGAAGCTGTTGAATCTTATAAGAATCGAAAACTGAACAATGGTAAGCTGGGTGTTTTCTGGCATACTCAGGGTAGTGGAAAAAGTTATTCCATGGTATTTCTTGCACAGAAAATCCGTCGAAAATTTGCAGGCTCCCCAACCTTTGTTATTCTGACAGATCGAGAAGAGTTGAATAAGCAAATTAGTGATACCTTTGAAGCTTGCGGCTTACTTGGTACCACTAAAGCAAAACAGTTTATTGCTACTAGTGGTGAAGATTTAATTCAGAAATTAAAAGGAAATCCAAGCTTTATCTTTACATTGATACATAAGTTTAATAAACCAGATGAACCACCAATTATTCCCAACCATGACATCATTGTCTTATCAGATGAAGCCCATCGTACACAGAATGGTATATTTGCTGATAATATGTGTACATTGCTTCCTACAGCTTCCCGTATTGGATTTACAGGTACACCGCTGTTCGCTTATGACAATATTACCGAAAGAACATTTGGCGGCTATGTTTCCATTTATGATTTCAAGCGTGCTGTAGATGATGGAGCGACGGTTCCTCTTTATTATGAGAATAGAGCCGATCTACTGGAAATAGACAATCCTGAAATTAATGATGAACTACTAGATGCAATAGAACAGGCTGATCTGGATGTTAATCAGCAGGCTAAACTAGAACAGGAACTAGCTAAGGACATACATGTCCTTACCAGTGAAAAACGTTTGGATACCATTGCAAAGGATTTTGTAGAGCATTACTCTGAGTTGTGGACAACGGGTAAAGCCATGTTTGTTTGTATCAATAAAGTAACTGCAGTTCGAATGTTTAATTTAGCTCAGAAATATTGGGAGCTAAAAATAAAAGAAATTGAATCTTCGCTATCTGGAGCCACACAGCAGGAATACATGGAAATCAGCCGTAGGCTAGAGTGGATGAAAAACACAGAAATGGCGGTTATTATCAGTCAGGAACAAAATGAAGTAGCTACTTTTGAAAAATGGGGACTGGATATTAAACCCCATCGCAGCAAAATGGAAAAACGAGAAATGGACAAGGAATTTAAGGATCCTGATAATCCATTTCGGATCGTATTTGTTTGCGCTATGTGGTTGACAGGGTTTGATGTGAAATGCCTTTCTACAATCTATTTGGATAAGCCATTAAAGGCACATACCTTAATGCAAACCATAGCACGAGCGAATCGTGTTTATGAGGGAAAAAGCAATGGCCTAATTGTTGATTATGTTGGTGTTGTTAAAGCACTGAGGAAGGCTTTGGCTGATTATACAAAAACTAAAGGCGGTACTGATGGATCTGATCCTGCTCCTGATAAAGCAGAGTTGATTGCTCGTATCATTGCATTAACCAATGATATCATCGCATACATGAAACAGCATGGTTTTAGCTTGTCAGATCTCGTTCAGGCAGTTGACTTTGACAAGTTGGCCTTGGTTCAAGAGGGAGCCAATGCCATGTGCGTCTCAGAGGAAGTGAAGAAACGTTTTGAAGTTATGGCTAGGGAATTATTCAAACTGTTTAAGTATGTCGAAAAACAAGAAGTCACAGATCAGTACCGAGCTTATAAAAATGCTATCAGTGCAGTTTATGACCAGATGCAGGAAAAAAGGAAGCATTCGGATAATACAGATTTAATGATTCAGCTGCACAATATAGTTAGTGAATATATCAAAGTTGTTAAGCTACCAGAGCATGTAAACGAAGATGGTAGTGGATACTTAGTTGAAAGTCGCCGCTTTGATATCAGCCATATTGATTTCGAACGATTGCAGCAGGAATTTGCACGTGTTAAGAACAAGAATCTTCTTATGAAAGATTTACAGGAGCTTATCAATGACAGGTTGGATAATATGATGAAGCGCAACCCATCACGTATTAACTATTATGAACGATATCAGAAAATTATTGAGGAATATAATGCTGAACAGGACAAAGCTGCCATAGAGAAAACATTTATTGACTTAACTAACTTCGTGAATGATCTGGATGATGAGGAAAAAAGATACGTGCGGGAAGGATTTAGCAATGACGAAGAATTGGCTATGTACGATTTGCTTTTTAAGGACTCGCTTACTCCGGCAGAGATTAAAAAGGTTAAGAAGCTTGCCAAGGTATTGTTGGAACGAATCAAGGATAAAATCAGTGAATTGGATCATTGGACAGAAAAGGAAGAGACTAAGGCAGCAGTCGAGATACTTATCAGAGATACCCTATGGAGTGAACTACCTGCTAGTTACGATGATAGATTATTAAATGAATATCGCCGAAAGATTTATGAGTTTGTATATACTACTTATCCGGCGGCGTAGAAACATTAACGACGAGCGTTATAGGTGTATAAAGGAAAGCTGGTGAAGATATTGAAGATGTATGTTGGGATCACGGACTATGACTGATTTAAAACTTTAAAGAAGGCAGATTGTGACGAAGTGAACTTTTGGAAACCTGGAGGAAAAACAAATTTCAAAGCTCTTGACGAAGGTGATTTGTTTTTATTTAAATTACATAGTCCACAAGATTATATTGTAGGCGGTGGATTTTTTCTGAAGTTCTCAATATTACCATCTTCATTAGCGTGGGAAGCTTTTGGATTAGCTAATGGAGCTAGGAGTCTATTCGAGTTACATGACAGGATATACAAATATAAAAAGACAAATCGCATATCTGATCCGGATCCTCAGATTGGCTGTATTATATTAACGATGCCTTTTTATTTAGAAGAAGATGACTGGATCACTGTTCCGGACAATTGGAGCAAAAACATCGTACAAGGTAAGACGTACGATACTTCTGAACATTATGGAAAGCTGTTATATCAACAAATACAGGAAGTGTTATATAGCCAGAGATTCAATAAAAATCTACTGAGAGAAGACTCCGTAAATAGCCGATATGGTAAAGAACAGAAGATAAAACCAAGAATAGGGCAGGGTGCTTTCAAGATCCTTATTACTGATGCTTACCATAGAAGATGTGCAATAACTGGTGAAAAAACATTACCCGTATTAGAGGCAGCCCATATTAAACCATTTAGTCTTGATGGATCTCATGAAATTAATAATGGTCTACTGCTTAGAAGAGATTTTCATACCTTGTTTGATCGGGGGTACATAACGATTGATAAGGAATTCAATGTTGAGGTAAGTCGCCGCATCAAGGAAGACTTTGGAAATGGAAAAGAGTACTATGCACACCATGGAAGTAAGTTGATAATTTTGCCGGGGAAAAAAGAACAACTTCCAAGCCCACACTATTTAGAATGGCATAATGAGAATATATATTTGGGATAAGTCATAGAACAAAGAAGGTGTAAGCATTATTCATTTATTGAAAAGGGGGATGGTGTAAAATGGCTCAGATTAATGCCAACAAATTGATCGACTTTATTAAGCTGTACTTTCCAGAGGATGCGACTGAAATCTCTGATGCATTGGATTTACTAAGCCTTGCATTGGATGGACTGCTGAGTAGCACAAATACGACTATAGCAGAATTCCATAAGAATAAAGATTTTGACAAAGGAATGGAATTGTGGGAGTTTTCTAAATCGGTGGCAGAGATCCAAGAAGAAATTAATGAATATTCAACTTTGATAAGCATAGATGCTGAAATTGATGAAGAAGAGCCTGAAGAAGAACCAGATGAAATAGAAGAGCAGAGAACCATACCAAATTATTCGGATTATGCAGTTGATTCTTCTATACCTCATACCCTTTATGAAGATTTCACCCATAAAAAGGTTGTTGCATTTTTATTTAATAATAATCGACATCCAGCAAAAGACTGGAAAGATGTGTTGCTGCAAACATGTGATTTGCTAGCAGAGATAGATGCTGCTAAGTTTTCAGAGTTTATTAATGACCCTGCCATGAGAGGAAGAAAGATTTCTTATTTCAGCAAAAAGCATGTTGATAGAAAAAATGCCAAAATGAAAAACATTGATATTTATGTCTGGACTAATTTGAGTGCAAACAGCATAAGAAATCTTATAAGGAAGCTGCTCAAGAAGTTTAATATAAAATTGACTAATTATTATGTTTATCTAAGAGCAGATTATACTCCATTACATAAAAATGAGAAGGTGAAAGATGAATTTGATACTATGCAATATGATTACAATAATGAGGACAAAATTGGGAAATTAGTCCGACAAACACTGAGGCAACTTTCAAATAGGCAATACCGATTTACTGATAAAGAATTAAACTCAATGTTGTCAAAGCAATGGTCAAAAGAAGTACTGAACATAGATTATCCACTTCTTAGAAAAGTTGAAGATGATAAAGATATTTCTGTTCAAATTAAGGATGGAATGTATGGCCGCTATTGGAAAGAGATTTTTGAATTTAACGGAATGAAGTTTTTGGCTACGAGCCAGTGGTATGAGCGACATAGAGAGCCTTTTACACGTTGGATAACAAATTTGCAGGATTAAAATCAGTATTATGACCTAATGTAAAAAAACACCCTAATGGGTGTTTTTTAGTTGTATGCAAATAATGTTTATAAATTATGTCAAGGAGGTGATGCCTATGCTTGCGTTGGTACATGTATTCTAGCTTTAATAACAAACTAAAGGAGGAAAACACATGATCGGTATCGAGCAATACCAAAAAATCCAAGAGTACAAAGAACTTGGACTTTCCCAGACCAAGACTGCTAAAGCGCTGGGGATCACCTATACTTCTGTCAGTAAATACTGGAATATGAGCAAAGAGGATTATGCCAGGGAAGCTGAGCAGGAAAAGTATCATATGGATAATTATCGACAGTACATATTAGAGCAATTGAAAATATGCCCGCAAATCCGGGATACGAATATCTATCTCAAATTAATGGAAGCTTTTCCTGATTTACAAGTTAAACGAGCTACTTTCTATCGCTATATGAAAGCTCTAAGGGAACAGCATGGGTATCAGCATACCAGTAAGCGGAAAATCTCGCCACGTGAAGTCTCGCCACCAGGATATGAAGCTCAGGCTGATTTTGGTCAATATAAACTTAAAGATATGTATGGACGAATTGTGCGGGTATATTTCTTTTGCATGGTTCTGAGTTATAGCAGAATGAAATTTGTTTGCTTTTTACCGGATCCCTTCACGACCGAAACAGCCATAAAAGCTCATAACTATGCATTTCAATATTTTGGAGGAAGACCACAGACAATTCTATATGATCTTGATCGGGTCTATGTGGTTAGCGAAAATCTAGGTAATATTATATTTGTACCGGTCTTTGAAAAATATGTAAAGCGTATCGGCTACAGTGTTTCATTATGCAGGCCAAGAGATCCTCAGAGTAAAGGTAAGGTAGAAGAGGTAATTGGATATGTTAAGCAAAGTTTTCTGGAGGGGAGGGTATATACCGGAATTGACAGTCTTAACAGTGCAGCTCTTGCATGGTTGGATAGAGAAGGCAACGGGAGAGTTCATACTGTGACTAAAAAAGTGCCGCGAGAAATGTTCATAGAAGAACAAAAACAGCTTTTTCATGTTAAACCATATTCAGAGGTATCAAGTACTGTAGCATCCTTTGATTCCAATGGAGTGGTCAGCTATAAAGGGAATCGTTATCAGATTGATGTCGGTGTGATGGATGCACATCAACGCATACGTATAGAGGATGATGGTGAAATACTTCTATTTTATGATACTGATACTAATGAATTATTAGCTAAGTATCCAGTAACAGAAGATACTGGGCAGATATTCAAACCTGAAGGAAATAATAACAGAAACAGGGTTTCTCATGATCTTATAAAACAATATTTTGCAGACCATGAAATAGCTCAGGAATTTATACGGCGGATGGAACAGGAACAACCAAAATATTTTAATAGCCATTGCATTCGCTTAAATCGCATGACGAAGTTTTATTCGATGGGGCAAATGCTTGATGGGATAAGATACTGCATTGAGACTGAACGCTGTAATGCCTATGAACTTTTGGCCTACATGATGTATAAGCATGGTGAGCAGATAGCGAAGAAGTTCTTACCAAATCAACAGTATTTCAACCACCTGACACGTAGCAAGGAGATAAGGAGGGAAATTGATGGCTGATATAACTGAAATCCGCGAGTTGGCTAAGAAGCTAGATCTATGGAATATTGCCAGGGGATATATTGATTTGAATGATGAGAAACTGTCCAATCTAGATTATCTTCAGATGATATTACAAAAAGAACTAGAGATACGAGCCAGACAAAAGCAGATCAAGCTAAGAAGGGCAAGCAAACTTCCCAACAAGGTATTTGAATTATCGAATTTAAACAAAGGTTTGGAATGGCAGATAAAACAATTATCCCATCTGATGTGGCTCAATGAAGAACAAAACGTTATTCTTCTTGGTAAATGCGGGACAGGCAAAACTAGTCTTGCAGTTCATCTTGGAGAAACAGTGATCGACAATGGACATAAAACTTACTATACATCCATTGACACTTTTGTATCTATTGTAGAGAACAAAGATATAAACCCAAAAGCAGGAGCAACCTTCTCCTATATGCGGGAATGCGACTTGATTATTATTGATGATGTATTTTATCTAGAACCAACCAGGTCAGAGTTGCAGGCTTTTTATCGAGCAGTTACTTTTCTTAATGAAACAAGAAGTATCATTTTTATTACCAATCGTGAAATATCTGCATGGTTAGATGCAGTGGAAGACAAACATCTTTGCCAGACTCTGTTAGATAGAATAACAGCAAATTGTCAGATCATTCGCTTGACTGACAGATAAATTAAAACACTCGCCTCTTTTCTAAAAAAAGGTTAATACTCAAATTTGAAAACAATGCCGATTAACGGCTTTAAATAGATGCAAAAAATCTCACGAAATCCTAAGATTAGCTTAACTTTTGAGATTTTCTACAGTTTCTGGGGTAGGGGGGTCTAAATCTCTACCACTTTTCGCCCCGGAAACGGGCGTGGGGTAACGCGTGAAAATTCGCGGTTTCAAACAGTGTGGCGAAATATACCGTAGAGTTCATTGGAATAACCGAGGTAAAAAATCGATTGTTTGGAGATGCATCAGTAGACTTGAGAATACAGGGTTAACTTGTCATTCCCGAACCGTGCTGGAGGATATGATAGGCCTTGCTACGGTGGAGGCAATTAATAAACTAATAGGGCAAAAGGATGACTTTTTAACTATCTTAAAGGAAAACATAGAAACAGTGATAAGTGAAACGGACAATAATATTGTTTCCGAGATAGATAAAAAGCTAGAGGAATTACAAAAAGATCTTTTGAGACTGGCCAATTCCAAAGAGGATTATAACGACATTGCCGATGAGATTTATAGGCTCAGAGAAGAAAGGCATAAGGCTTTAGCAGAAGAAGCTGGCAAAAAGGGCTCCAAGCAAAGGCTAGAAGATATGGAAAAATTCATTAATGAACAATCCATCCTCCTTGAGGAGTATGATGAGCAACTAGTAAGGAGACTTATAGAGAAAATAACGGTCTATGATGATAAACTAACTATTGAATTTAAATCTGGTATAGAAATTGATATAGAAAAATAAAACGAATTTGACCGCCGATTGAGGTGCAGTGGCATCTTAGTCGGCGCTTTTTGTCGTTAACTTATTATAAAACCATATTGACAACTATCGATATGCCTGATATTCTTGTTATAAGATATCGAGAATATTCGATGTCATTGATACATATGAATATATAGGAGGTAATTTTATGAAACATTCATATGCAGATTATGTTCCTGCAATTAAGGCTATGTCAGATGAAACACGGTTAAAGATTATAGATATGCTATCGTGTGGAGAAATGTGCGCATGCGATATATTAGAAGAATTCAGTATTTCTCAATCCACTCTTAGTTATCATATGAAGATATTATCTGAAAGCGGTCTTGTAAATGCAGTACGTGATGGGGCTTGGATGAGATATACATTAAACAAGGAAAAAACGGATGAGGTTATAGCTTTCTTTACATGCATAACAAACGATAAAGAAGATTGTATTTGTAAAAAGAGCAAAAATAAAAAATCTGATAATCAATGTTGTTAAGGAGGATTTAGTAATGAAAAATATTGAGATTTTTGACCCAGCAATGTGTTGCTCGACAGGAGTTTGTGGACCATCTATTGACCCAGAGCTGTTAAGAGTAGCAACTGTTATTAATTCGCTTAAAGAAAAAGGGATTATTATAAAAAGGCATGGTTTGTCAAGTGAACCTCAGGATTTTATCTCCAATAAAGTTATAAGTGAAATTCTACAAAAGGAAGGAGCAGATATTCTTCCTGTAACACTGGCAGATGGTGAAATTGTAAAAACCAAAAGCTACCCAACAAACGAAGAGTTTTCAGAATGGTTAGGGGTGGAAATAAGCACAAAACCTCAAAAGAAGAGCGGCTGCTGCGGACCAAAGGGGTGCTGTTAAGATGTTAAAGAATAATTATGAGCCATTTAGTTTAGATGGGATAAATCTGACTAAGTATATGTTTTTCACAGGAAAGGGTGGTGTAGGTAAAACCTCAACCGCTTGTGCTGTGGCAGTAAATTTAGCTGATAATGGAAAAAGTGTTCTCCTTATAAGCACTGATCCTGCATCCAATTTGCAGGATGTTTTTAATACTGAGCTTGATGGCAAAGGTGTGCCGATTGATGGAGTGCCGGGTTTAGTTGTGGCGAATCTTAACCCAGAGGAAGCTGCCAGAGAGTATAGGGAATCGGTTATTGCTCCATATAGGGGGAAGTTGCCGGATAGTGTAATTGTAAATATGGAGGAACAACTCTCAGGTTCATGTACAGTTGAAATTGCCGCTTTTGACCAGTTTTCGAACTTCATCACTGATAAATCCACAGAGAATAAATACGATTATATTATTTTTGATACTGCTCCGACAGGGCACACACTTCGTATGCTGCAATTACCATCAGCCTGGAGTAATTTTATCAGTGAAAGTACACATGGGGCGTCATGTTTAGGTCAGCTCGCTGGACTTCAAGATAAAAAGGATATGTATAAGAATGCGGTTGAAAACCTTGCAGATAAAGATAAAACAACTTTGATATTGGTATCAAGGCCGGAGGAAACTCCTTTGATTGAAGCTGAACGTTCAAGCAATGAGCTTAGTGAGCTAGGGATAAACAATCAGGTTTTAGTTATCAATGGTATACTGAGTGAAGCAACTGACGATGTTTCGATTAAAATGTTAGATAAGCAGCAAAAGGCTTTGGAAAATATGCCACAGGGTTTAAAAAAGTTTAAAATTTTCACTATACCACTTCGTTCCTATAACGTTGTAGGTATTGATAATATTAAAACATTTTTATATAGTGACGATTACACAAAAAATAATTTTTATAGCAAATCCTTAAATTTAAGACACCTAGATGTTCTGATTGAAGATATTTATAGGGCAGGTAAAAAAGTGATATTTACAATGGGCAAAGGCGGTGTTGGAAAAACAACTATTGCTGCAACCATTGCTGTGGCTCTTGCTAGAAAGGGTGTTAAGGTACAATTAACATCTACAGACCCAGCTAATCATCTCAAATATGTGGTTGAAGATACTAAAAATATTAAACTAAGTAAAATAGATGAAAAGCAGGAACTATTGCGATATCAAAATGAGGTATTAAGTAAGGCTCGTGAAACAATGAGCGAAGATGATGTTGCTTATGTTGAAGAGGATTTACGCTCTCCATGCACACAGGAGATTGCAGTATTTAGAGCTTTTGCTGAGATTGTTGACAAGGCTGAAAACGAAGTTGTAATTATTGATACTGCACCAACGGGTCACACGCTTCTGTTGCTTGATTCTACACAGAGTTATCATAAAGAGGTTCAGAGAACAAAAGGTGAAACGCCAATATCTGTTCAAAGATTACTTCCAAGACTTCGGGATGAGAAACAAACAGAGGTTATTATTGTTACATTGCCTGAAGCAACACCGGTATTTGAAGCTCAGAGACTGGGTGATGACCTAAATAGAGCGGGAATTAATAATAAATGGTGGGTGGTTAATCAGTGCCTTTCATTGACGAATACTAAAAATAGTATGTTAATAGCTCGCGCTGATGCTGAAAAGCAATGGCTGGAAAAAGTTAAGCAAATAAGTTCTGATAACTTTGTTGCAATCCCCTGGTTTCAGGATGCATCAATTGAAAATATAGTGGACTTTTCTGGAGGTAGTAAAAGCGATGAATAAAAGTGATGCTGGCTGTTGCTCTTGTGGCAGTGGTTGCTGCGGACAAGAACAGGAAAAAAGGCAGATTATAATAGAATTTCTTTATCTTGATCTGAGTGTATGTAAGAGGTGTCAAGGAACTGAAACTAATCTTGAGGATGCAGTTAATGAAGTATCAACGGTATTAAGAGCAGCAGGGTTTGATATAGTTATGAACAAGATTAATATAAATTCAAGGGAGTTAGCCATTGAATACCATTTTTTGAGTTCACCAACAATTCGTGTAAATGGCAGGGATATTGCTCTTGAGGTTAAGGAATCTTCCTGCAAAGAATGTGGGGATCTGTGTGGCGACTCTGTGGATTGCAGAGTTTGGGTGCAGGATGGTATAGAATATACGGAACTACCAAAATCCATGATTATTAACGCAATTTTGAAAGAAGTTTATAATGGCCATAGTTCAATCCCCTTGACAAATGAGAAATATGAAATCCCACAAAACTTAATTACATTTTTCGATAGCTTAGAAAGAAAGGAGGATTGATTTACATGAGTAAGGAACGTAATAGTGGAATTGGATTTTTTGAAAAGTACTTAACTGTATGGGTTATTTTATGTATGTTTGCAGGTGTATTGATTGGAAAGTTTTTACCCGGAATCCCAGCGTTTTTAGGGCGTTTTGAATATGCAAATGTTTCAATACCTATGGCTATTTTAATCTGGCTTATGATATATCCAATGATGTTAAAAGTAGATTTTCAAAGCATAAGAAATGTAGGCAAAAATCCTAAGGGGCTTTTTGTTACATGGATAACCAACTGGTTGATAAAGCCTTTTACCATGTTCGGCATTGCATGGCTGTTTTTCTTTGTAATTTTCAAATCTCTAATTCCGGCAGAATTGGCACAAGACTATCTTGCGGGAGCAATACTTCTTGGAGCTGCACCGTGTACAGCGATGGTATTTGTATGGAGTTATTTGACCAAAGGCAACGCGGCTTATACCGTCGTGCAAGTGGCAACAAATGATCTTATAATTCTCATAGCTTTCACGCCTATAGTTGCGTTTCTTCTAGGTGTGGGCGGTGTAACCATACCCTGGGACACTCTTGTTTTATCTGTAGTATTGTTTGTTGTTATCCCGCTGGCTGGTGGTATAATTACCCGTAATTACATCACAAAAAAGCGAGGACTCGATTACTTTGAAAAGAGTTTTATACCGAAGTTTGGGAATATCACTACCATAGGTCTATTGCTAACATTAATAATAATCTTTTCATTCCAGGGCGATGTAATTCTGAATAATCCACTTCATATTGTTTTAATTGCTATACCATTAATTATTCAGACTTTCCTAATCTTTTTCATTGCATATCTAGCAAGCAAGGTTATAAAACTACCTCATGAGATAGCAGCGCCTGCTGGTATGATTGGTGCCTCTAACTTTTTTGAACTGGCAGTTGCCGTTGCGATTGCATTGTTTGGAACACAAAGCCCAGCTGCACTTGCTACCATTGTAGGGGTTCTAACAGAAGTGCCTGTTATGTTGATATTAGTAAAGATAGCGAATAATACAAGGCACTGGTTTCCAGAAAAAAGCTAGAAAGGAGGTAATGCTTAATGAGTAATAAACTAAAGGTCGCATTTATATGTGTTCATAATTCATGTCGAAGCCAAATAGCCGAGGCACTTGGTAAGCACTTTGCAGGAGATATATTTGAAAGCTACTCTGCTGGCACAGAAACAAAACCTCAAATTAACCAGGATGCTGTGCGCCTAATGAAAGAGCTTTATGATATAGATATGGAGAAAACTCAACATTCAAAGTTGCTTGATGAAATACCTCCAGTAGATATTGTTATTACAATGGGGTGTAATGTGGAATGCCCTTACCTTCCATGTAAACACAGGGAAGATTGGGGGTTGGATGATCCTACAGGTAAGAGTGATGAGGAATTTAAAAAAGTAATATCAACAATAGAAACAAAAATAAAAGAGTTAAAAGCAAAACTAAAGTCATAATAATTATAACGCCAATTACAAATCTAGTAGTTGGCGTTATAATTATATATGTCGATATGTTCCCGCCTACCGATAGTGCAAAAAGTGCCTTTGACTTGTTTCCGACTACCGACAATGTAAAAGACATCAAACCACCCCGCTCGTTGCATGTTTAGACGGTGGTATTGATGTGACCGGGCTATATCTACCACATAATCACCAGTTTAGTACCATTTGAATAACATATAGTTAACTGTTTTGTTTGGGGGAATCTATATGGGGTGCTATATTAGGGTAGAACCCGGCGTAAGAATTTATGTAGAAGATGTAAACCCAGCGGGCAAAAAAATAATTCTCCTAATTCACGGGTGGCCGGGAAATCATAATCTATTTGAATATCAGTTTAACCAATTGCCTAAAATAGGGTACCGGTGTATCGGAATAGACTGTAGAGGGTTTGGTTTATCGGACAAACCTTGGCATGGTTACGACTATAACCGATTGTCAGATGATATCCGTAGCGTGGTAGATGCACTTAAATTACAGAATTTTACGCTTGGGGGACATTCAACAGGTGGAGCAATTTGTGTCCGATACATGGCCAGACACAAAGGCTACGGAGTATCGAAACTTGCTCTTTTTGCGGCGGCGGCACCCAGTCTCATCCAACGTCCATATTTCCCATATGGTCTAAAAAAACAGGCTGTGATTGATATCATCAAAGGCATATATAAAGATCGGCCCAATACATTGAGAGAGTTTGGAAATATGATCTTCCATAACTATGTTAGCAGCCCATTATCGGATTGGATTTTCCAATTGGGTTTGCAGGCGGCCAGTTGGTCCAGTGCAGCCATTGCAAATACCTGGCTAGATGAAGAAGGTTTATTTGACGACCTAAAAACAATTAAAGTGCCAACGCTTATTCTTCATGGTCTCAATGACCAAGTATGCCTATATCCATTGGCTATAGCGCAAAGGAATAGCATTAAAAATTCCAAACTGGTACCACTAGAAGCCTGTGGCCATTTTCTGTTCTATGATCAGCTTGATAGATTTAACAAAGAATTAATCCAATTTATTGAAGAATAGAGTGAGCATAAAGGGGATCATGTTGATGAGGGGCCGATAACCACAAGAGGGAGTATAAATAGTTATGTGTAAATAGGTTTCTTACCGTTTTAAATTTTATTGTTCCTTGGGAATTATTTTCCCAATAATTGGTGATAATATTCATGGCTCTTACCCATCAAAAGGATAGGGCAAT